>JABUEZ010000053.1 GCA_013314795.1 Candidatus Profundicultor aquiphilus
CGGTGTCGTTCATATCGGAGAACTGCATTTCCCTGCTGGAAGACAGGGGGAATTTCCCGCTCAGGCATTAGCTCAGTGTCTGAAAAACCTGGGCTTAGAACTCGGCCGCCTCAACACCTGTACTCCGCCACGCCTTGATCGACGGACAATCGATTTTACTCACCTTGAGGAGCAGAAAAGCGACACGGAACCGCTTTGCTTTTCCTTTGATGGTGAACCACGCATATATCAGGGGGCTTCGGTCTATATCACTCGCACCACTTCCAGAACCTGTGAAATCATTAAACGAAATTTTCACCGCTCACCCCTTCTTTATTCTGTTGCTGAAAGTTCACCGGTTCGAGAATGCCCATCCTTAGAGGATAAAGTCTATCGCTTTCCGGAACGAGAACATCATCTTATCTTTTTGGAACCAGAAGGTAGCACCACCAACGAAATTTATGCCCAGGGAATTTTTACCTCACTTCCCGAAGAAACCCAGTGGGAGATTGTTCGTTCTATTCCAGGGTTAGAGAATGCCCACATTGTGAGGCCTGGTTACGGCATCGAGTACGATTATCTTTTGCCCACGCAACTCAAGGCATCACTGGAGTGCAAATCGATCCCCGGTCTTTTCTTTGCCGGCCAAATCAATGGTACTTCCGGATATGAAGAAGCAGCCGGGCAGGGTATCATCGCCGGTATCAATGCTGGTCTTTACGTTCAGGGGAAACCACCGCTCGTTTTGCGTCGTGATGAGAGTTACATCGGTGTTATGATCGACGACCTGGTTACCAAAGGAGTGGAGGAACCATACCGGCTTCGCACCGGAAAGGTGGAATATCGTCTCATTATCCGACACAGTAACGCCCATTTGCGTCTTTCTCGATACGGGTATGAAGTGGGAACGCTCTCCCGGGAACGGTACAAAAAGGTACAGCAGGAACAAAAATTGATTGAAAAAGAAGCGAAACGCCTGGAAAATGTGATACTACCTCCCCAAAGTAGCCTCAATGCACTTCTTGTGAAAAAAGGAACTACCCCAATCAAAGAACCTGTGCGAGCTTCTGTGCTTCTTACGCGACCTCAAATTACATACTATGACCTGGCGCCTTTTGATCCAGCCAGACCTTTCCTTCCCCCTCAGGTGATCGAGGAAGTGGAGATTGAAATCAAATACCGTGGATACATCGAGAGACAGATTCAACAAGTTCAGGAGTTTCGCAAAATGGAGGAAAAACGAATTCCACCCGATTTCGATTTTTCCAAAGTGAAGGGGCTTTCCTCTGAAGCCCGCGAAAAACTCCAGAAGGTTAAACCCACCACCCTCGGTCAGGCCTCCCGCGTTGCAGGTGTAACGCCTGCCGATATCGTGGTTCTGAGCATTCTCTTCAGTTGAGGGAAGGCGAATAGGTCTTGCCTTCTGCATGGTATAATTATCATATATCCATGAGGAGGGGAGGACCATGAGGGTAAAAAACTGGTTTGCCGTGCTTCTTGTTACCCTGCTTGTCGCCTTGCTCGTGATGTGTCATGGCTGTGCCAAAGTCTGTCCGACATGGGGTCAATTCTGTGTAGCCGTTTTCGGAAGTATCTCAACCCCTGTTGGAGCCAATGTGTGCCCGAGCGAAGTTCATATCTGTCCCGGAGAAACGGCCACCCTTTACTGGAATGTTTCTGAGGATGTCACCAAAGTTACCATTACCTCGGAGTTTGGAAGCGTCTATGGGCCGTTTACGGTTCGGACGGGGTCACAGAATGTGAGTCCCCCGGTAACCACCCGATACACTATGAAAGCTGAAGGAGATTGCCCTCTGGAAAAAACGGTGACTGTAAACGTGGTCCGAGGAGGAGACATAGTAGATTTAATCGCTTCTGGTAACATGGAATTGGGGGTCTGGACGGTAGATGTGTCCCCAGTTACTACCAGCTCCAGCATCATAGTCAGTTCAATTAAAACCGTGACCTGTTCGACCGGTGGTTTCTGGAATAAATGGAACTGCAAAAAGACCGACCGTGACCTGACTCCTCATTTTCTCACGGTAACTGATGTGGATTCACCGACCAACAATATACCCCTGGTTGGAAGCTGGGAGTTCACACCCAAAGAGGGTGACTACTGGGATAGTATTGCCTGCTTTAAGGCAACCATCAAATGCCAAGAAACACCTCCCGCTCCGAGTCCCGAACAAATGAAGAAATTCACACCATAAAGAACGTTGCTCTCTCTACCAGGTGCACTACTCCTTGCACCTGGTAGAGAGACTAATAGAGTTCCAGATACCGTTCAATTTCCCAGGGGTGTACCCGTTCCTGGAATTCCTGCCATTCCTGGCGCTTTGCTTCCAGAAAGTAGTTCAGGATGTGAGGAGTGAGCGCTTCCTTCACCACCGGGTCTTTTTCCAGTTCCTGCAGGGCCTCCTCCAGGTTCCTGGGAAGGTTACGAATCCCCCATTCCTCACGTTCTTCACAGCTCATGTGGTAAAGATTAAGGCTGTTACAGGGTTTTCCCGGGTCGAGTTCCCGTTCTACGCCGTCCATACCCGCTTTCAAGATACAGGCAAAAGCAAGGTAGGGATTACATGAGGGATCAGGATTTCGGAGTTCAGCCCGAGTGCCTCTGCCTCGCTGGGGCGGAACTCGAACCAAGGGACTACGATTCTTTTCGGCCCAGGCGATGTACACCGGTGCTTCGTATCCAGGAACCAACCTCTTGTAAGAATTGACCAGAGGATTGGTAACGGCAGTAAGGGCTGGAGCATGTTGCAGGAGCCCGGCAATGAAACCACGTGCCACGTTGCTCAACCCATCAGGTTTTTGAGGATCATAAAACGCATTGTCGCCATTCCTGAAGAGCGAGAGATGCGTGTGCATGCCTGACCCTGGCACTCCGTAAATGGGCTTGGGCATAAAAGTGGCCACATACCCCTTTCGAGTGGCCAGAGTTTTCACCACCAGTTTCAAATTAATGATACTGTCGGCAATCTTCAGTGCATTTCCATATTCAAAATCAATCTCATGCTGTGAGGGGGCAACTTCATGATGCGAAGCTTCGATATTCAGCCCCAGCTCCTCCAGGGCGATGACCATGTCCCGACGCAAACTCTCCTCAAGGTCAAGGGGTAAAAGGTCGAAATAGCTTCCATGGTCGCTGGTATGAATTCGCCCGTTCTCATGCTTGAGAATGAAAAATTCTGCTTCAGTGCCAACCTTAAATTCGAAACCCTTGCGTTCCACTTCCTGAATAACACGTTTGAGATTACTTCTGGGACAACCCTCAAAGAAACTACCATCCGATTTATAGACATCGCAGATGATGCTGGCAACTCCCTCCTCTTCCCAGGGACAGGTAACGAAAGTATTGATGTCCGGCACGAGCTTCATGTCCGATTCTTCAATCCGGACAAAACCCTGGATGGAAGAACCATCAAAATTTATGCCCTCTTCGATGGCAACGCGAAGTTTTTTTGCTGGAATCTCCACATTCTTGGGAATCCCCAGAACATCCACAAACTGGAGACGGATAAATCGAATTCCCTTTTCCTTCACTTCCTTAAGAATTGTCTCTATCGCATCCAAAATTGAACGACCTCCTCTACTCGCCAACCAACTCTCTGAAGCTTTCCCACCATTTATTTTGCCAGAGTTTAACCTTATCCGTTTCCTGCGTCAAGAAGGTTTTGCACCTTTCGATTTCTCTTTCCACCTCTTTTTTAGAAGCACCGCCAAAGGAGATTTTTCGTTCCACTGAAGTTTCTTCGTTCAACCGCTGTCGAAGTTCTTCGCTAAAGAGGTTACGATACTCCCCTAAATCGTCTTCCCGGAGTTCGTGGAGCGTTCTTCCCTCCGAAGCGAGCTTCTTGACAATCTCACCAACCAGGGTATGAGCCCTGCGAAAGGGAATGCCGTGCTCCACCAGGTATTCGCAGAAGTCAGTTGCGGTGAGGAAGCCATCCCGGAGCGCTTCCTTCATCCGATCTTCCTGAGGAAAGATGTGAGCAAGAAGTTTTCCCGCAATGGAAAGGATTGAAGATGTCTCCCGGATGGCCCGGAAGAGTGGAGGTTTATCCTGCTGAAGATCTCGATTATAGGTCAGAGGAAGTGCTTTCATGGTGATGCTCAGACTGAAAAACGAGGCGATAATTTCACCGCTTTTTCCCCGAATGAGCTCAGCAACATCCGGGTTCTTTTTCTGGGGCATAATGCTTGAGCCAGTGGTAAACGCGTCATCAATGGTGATAAATCCGAAATGAGGAGTACTCCAGAGCACAATTTCCTCCCCTAAGCGAGAGAGGTGTAAAGCAAGAATAGCGAGACCTCCCAGGAATTCCAGGATAAAATCTCTATCGGCCACGATATCCATGCTGTTTTCCTGTACCGCCGGGAAGGCAAGAAGAGATGCAACATAAAAACGGTCAATAGGAAGAGAGGTTCCGGCCAGCGCTCCAGCCCCTAAAGGAAAAAGGTCGATTCTCTTTAGGCTATCCTCTAACCTTTCTATGTCTCTCAGGAACATAAAGCAGTATGCCAGAAGATGATGCGCAAAGGGTACGGGCTGAGCTGGCTGGAGGTGAGTGTATCCGGGCATGACGAGAAAACGGTATGCCTCAGCCTTCTCAAGGAGTGTATGAATGAGGGAAAGAATTTGGGTTATGGTTTCAGCAACTGCCTCCCGTAGAAAAAGCCGTTCATCAAGGACAATCTGGTCATTCCGGCTCCGGGCGGTGTGGAGTTTACCGGCGACCTCTCCGATTCTTTCCCGTAAGGTTACCTCCACAAGACTGTGGACATCCTCAAAGGGTGATGGGTCAACCTTCCCCTCCTGGATGAGTCTATAAACATCACGGAGTCCTGCGATAATCTGCTGTGCTTCCGGAGAAGAAAGAAGCCCGACCTTTTCCAGACCCCGGCAATGGGCAATGCTCCCCCAGATATCGTACCGGTACAGAGCCAAATCCTCACCGATGGAGGTGGAGAAAGAAGCCACCTCCCGGTCGAGCTCCTTTTCCATCCGACTTCCCCATAGCCTCATTCTCTTCACCTTTCCCCTTTTTTCACTTTTTTATGCACGATGGCTTGAGTACGAATGGGAAGTCCCCAGAGCTTGATAAAGCCTTCGCTTGCCTTATGATCGAAAAGGTCTCCCCGGTCATAGGTTGCCAGTCCAAAGTCATAGAGTGAGTAATCCGATTTTCTCCCTACAATGGTCATGTTACCCTTAAAGAGTTTCACCCGCACCACTCCGGTAACCTGCTCAGCAAGTTTCTTCATAAAGGCATCCAGAGCTTCTTTGAGTGGTGAGTACCAGAGACCTTCGTAGACAAGCTGGGCATATTTTTCCTCCAGATACGGCTTGAAATGGGTTACATCCCTGGGCATGACCAGATTTTCCAGGTCTTTATAGGCAGCAAGGAGAATCAGAGCTCCAGGACATTCATAGATTTCTCGGGATTTAATGCCCACCAGCCGGTTTTCCACGTGGTCAACCCTGCCGAAGCCGTGTTCTCCTCCGATGCGGTTGAGTTCTGCCACAAGGTTAAAGAGCGAATAGTACTGTCCTCGAAGAAGGGTCGGCACTCCATTTTCAAAACCGATTTCAAGATATGCCGGTTCATCAGGGGTTTCTTTGGGATTTCTGGTCCATTCAAAAACTTCTTCTGGTGGCTCCACCCAGGGATCTTCCAGAACTCCACATTCGATACTTCGTCCCCAGATGTTCTGGTCAATGCTGTAGGGCCGTTCCAGCGTGGCCGGAACCGGGATCCCATTGGCATTGGCATACTCAATTTCCTGCTCCCTGGTTAATCCCCAGATCCTTGCCGGAGCAATCACCTTGAGGTCGGGGTTAAGCGCAGCAACCGAGACTTCGATACGCACCTGGTCATTGCCTTTACCGGTACATCCGTGGGCTACGGCCATCGCTCCTTTTTCCTCCGCCACTTTGACCAGATATTTGGCAATGAGAGGCCGAGAGAGCGCCGTGGCCAGAGGATACCGTTTTTCATATACAGCCTGTGCCCAGAGAGCAGGAAGCACATACTCGTTGAGAAATTCTTCCTGGACGTCAAAGACAAATGCTTCCTTGGCCCCAATGCTCAGTGCTTTTTTCTGTACCTCTTCTACATCTTTACCCTGCCCCAGGTCCAGTGTTACCGTATACACCTCGGCATCATACTGTTCCTGCAACCACCGAATTGCCACCGAAGTATCCAGTCCACCTGAATAAGCTAAAACAATCCGATTTTTTCCCATCGCTACGCCTCCATTTTCTATTTTTCCATTTCCCGGAGTACTTCCCGCAAAACGTCAATTCCCATTCTCAGATCCTCCTCACCAATTACCAAAGGAGGAAGAAATCTTACCGTATCATCGTTACAGGCGTTGACCAGAACTTTCTTCTCAAACATCTTCTGAGCAAGCATTTTCGCTCGACCAGGAGCTTCAAGCCCCACCATGAGGCCAGCACCCCGGATATCGCTCACCATACTTGAGAATTCCTGCTGGAGGTCCCTCAGGTACTTGGTAAAGAGCTCGCCTTTGCGCTGCACTGCCCTGAGAAAATCTCCATTGCTCACGGTGTCAACCACTACACAGGCTGAGCGTGCACAGATAGGGTTACCTCCGAAAGTACTACCATGTTCTCCCCGCTCGGTGAGACCTGCAATTTCTTCACTCACCAGCACTGCTCCAATAGGTAAACCCCCACCCAATCCCTTGGCCAGAGTTACAATATCCGGCCGCACTCCAAAGTGCTCAAAAGCAAAGAATCTCCCGGTCCTTCCCATTCCACATTGTACTTCATCAAAAATCAAAATGAAATCTTGCTCATCGCATAAAGCCCTGAGACTCTGCAAAAAAGAACGCTCACAGGGATAGATACCCCCTTCACCCTGGATGGGCTCAACAATGATTCCACACACTTCGTCATCGAGCACGCTCCTTAAGCTTTCCAGGTCGTTCAGGTGAGCATGGCGTATTCCCTCGGGAAATGGTTCCAGATGATGGTGAAATTTTTCCTGACCGGTGAGTCCCAGAGTCAGAAGAGTCCTCCCATGAAAGGAACGATAAAAAGAAACGAATTTATACCGTTTCCCATGTTTTTTTCGCCCATAGAAACGAGCCATTTTGCATGCCACTTCATTTGCTTCTGCGCCACTGTTCACCAGAAATACTCGAGAAAATCCAGATTGTTTTACCAGTCGTTCAGCCAGTTCCACCTGGGGGACGTTGTAATAAAGATTGGAGGTATGAAGAAGACGGTCAACCTCCTCTTTAATTGCCTCAATGAGGGGATGATACCCATATCCCAGGAGGTTCACGGCGATACCGGCCATGAGATCAAGGTACTCATTCCCCTCGATATCAAAGAGGCGGACGCCCTCACCACGTGCAAAAACAACCGGGAAGCGGTTGTAGGCGTTGAGGAAATATTGCTGCTCTTTCTCAATAATTTCCTGAGAATTCATGGCTTAACCTCCTTATGGGACAATTCGTGTCCCGCACATCGATCCTCCGGAAAGAAAAGCGATGAGATTCTTTATCTCTTCTCCTTCACCGATAAAAATTTCCTTTACTCCACCCTGAAGGACTTCTTTCAGCATGGTCAACTTGGGAATCATCCCCCCTCGAATACGCCCCTCTGCGAAAAGGATATCCATTTCCTTCAGGGTAAGGGTTTCAATGAGTGAATTTCGATCTTCTGGATCCCTCAGGACTCCCGGAACGTCCGAGAACAAAATAAATTTATCCGCCGAAAGCTTCTGGGCCAGTTTGGCTGCTACCCAATCCGCATTCACATTGAGCGTCTCCCCCTGAGCGTTGACCGAAACCGGAGAAATCACCGGAAGGAAGCCCCCTTCCCAGAGAAGTTCTACCAGTCTGGGATTGACATTTTTCACTTCTCCTACACAACCGAGGTCCACATTTTCGCGGTACTTTTCTGCTTCAATGAGGAAGCCATCTTTCCCACTCACCCCACAGGCAGGAACCCCCTCTCGGAGGAGCATACTCACAAGCATCTTGTTGAGAAGCCCACTCAAGACCATCTCGGTGATTTCCATATCTTCAGGAGTTGTCACCCGTAAACCGTTCACAAATTGTGGTTTCCGCCCCAGTCTCTCCATCATTGATGTAATCTGTGGACCGCCACCATGAACAATAACCAGTTTTACTCCTTGCGAAAAAATCTGCGACACCACCCGAGGAAAAACGTGTTCCTCTGGATGGAGCACTTTCCCGCTTACCTTGATAACCACTCGCATTGCCTCTCACCTCAACTATAATGGCTGTTGATCTTCACATAATCAAAGGAGAGATCACAGGTCCAGACATTGAACATGGCCTCCCCCAGATGAAGGTCAATCGCCACCTGAAGTTCCTTTGACTTCATGGTTTCCTGGAGAACCTGGCGCGTAGATAAGCCAGCTTTCATGCCTTTTTCCACAAACTGCACTCCATTAATCGTTATATCAATTTGCTCCGGCTGTATTTCCACACCACTGCGTCCAAGCGCAGCCATTATTCTTCCCCAATTTGGGTCTTCACCGAAGAAAGCCGTTTTGACCAGTGGTGATTCAGCTACGGTGAAAGCACACTGTTCGGCTTCTCTCTGGTTTCTTGCTCCTTTTACGATGATTTCAATGAACTTGGTGGCTCCTTCACCATCCCGGGCAAGGTCTTTAGCCAGTTCCTGGCAAACAAAAAAGAGCGCTTCCCGGAAAAGTTCAAACCCTTCGCTTCCCTTCCGCAGAAGCGGTGCCCCGCTTTTTCCGTTAGCTAAGAGTAAAACCGTATCATTGGTACTTGTATCACCGTCAACCGTCACACGATTAAAACTCGCATCCACTGCTTCTCGAAGAAGTTGCTGCAAATCATCTCTCTCTACCATTGCATCGGTAATGAGGAAGGAAAGCATGGTGGCTAATCTGGGTCGGATCATCCCTGAACCCTTGGCGATACCGGCAAGGTGTATCGTCTCCCCTCCCCAGGAGAAGGCCACGGTTCGTTCTTTGGGAAACGTGTCGGTGGTCATGATCGCCCGAGCAGTTTCCTTTCCGGATTTCCGGCCGGGAAGGAGTTCTCGCAAGGTAAGAAGACCTTTTTCTATCTTTTCCAGAGGCAGGAACTCACCAATCACTCCGGTCGAAGCCACTGCGACAAGGCGTGGATCACCAATGCTAAAGTACGAAGCTCCCATTTGGGCCACTTCTAAGGCATCCTGCTGGCCCTTTTTGCCAGTACAGGCATTGGCTACCCCACTATTCACAATGATAAGCTGCACTCTTCCCGTTTCCCTGAGATGAGTGCTGGTTACAAGTACTGGTGCGGCCTTCACCAGATTTTGGGTGAAAACTCCTGCGGCAACGGCCGGAACCTCTGAGAGAATCACCGCCAGATCATTTCTCTCTTTTTTAATCCCACAACATATCCCCAGGGAACTGAATCCCTGGACGGCATCCAGCCCTCCTTCAAGGATCTCAAAACGCCTTTCTTTCATATTTCGTTCCTCCCTATGGATAGAGAACAGTAACCGGAAGTCCTGTCTTTTCGTTGAGACCAAACATCACGTTCATATTTTGCACTGCCTGCCCTGAAGCTCCTTTGGTAAGGTTATCAATGGCAGCAATAACCACGACTTTCTCTTTACCAAGCTTTTTTAAACCCATGTCAACAAAGTTTGAACCCAGAACCCATTTGAGTTCGGGGAATTTTCCCCGAGGAAGAATACGTACCCACGGTTCTTCGGCATAGTATTTTTGCCAGGCTGCCCACAGGGTTTCTTCTTCAATATCACCTGCAAGATCGAGGTAAATTGTACTCAGGATTCCCCTTTTAAGGGGTAAAAGATGTGGCACGAAGGTTAGAGACTCTATCTCGCCCCACTGGCGTAATTTCTCTTCTATTTCTGGTTGATGACGGTGCTCCCCGACTTTATAGGCTTTGAAGTTTTCGTCCACCTCGCAGAAGTGGACATCATCGGTGGCTTTCTTTCCGGCTCCAGAAACACCTGATTTGCTGTCGATTACCACCGACCGGAAGCGGATACCCTCACGCAGGAATGGGTACAGCGGAATAATAACCGAGGTCGGGTAACATCCCGGGTTGGCCACAAGACGCGCCGTGCGAATGGCCGAACGATAGATTTCGGGAATACCATACACAGCCTCCTGAACCAGAGACCTTGCCCGGTGTTCGAGACGATAGTGTTTTTCATAGACTCCAATATCCCGAATCCTGAAATCAGCACCCAGGTCAATCACTCGGGTCTTTTCCAGAAGAAAAGGCACATAATCCATGGCCAGACCATGAGGGAGAGCGAGAAATACCACATCCACTTCCCGTGCCCATTCTGCGAGTTCCTGTTTACGAAGAGTGAAATGTATCCGCCCTCGCAAAGCAGGACAGTACTCCCCGAGTTCCATTCCGGCATAACTCTCACTCGTTACCCATTCAAGACAAACCTCAGGA
>JABUEZ010000054.1 GCA_013314795.1 Candidatus Profundicultor aquiphilus
TAGGTTATACCCCGGTTTGTCCATCCGCAACGCAAACTCAATGGCTCCAAGTGCCCTATCCTGTCCCAAAAATCCTTGCAGGTCTTCAACTTCATCGGTACACTCAAAAGGCAACGACTGCCAATCAAACGTCCAGCGTAGATCCTCTGGCTTCAAACGGTATCTGGATATATCCACTCGCTCCATATTTCCTCTCTCTCCTAAAGGTCCACGTACACCGTCTTGACCTTTTCGATTTTTTCCAGTTCCTCCTTCATTTTAGCAATCTCTTCCTCTTTCCCCGTTACTTCGAGAAGAATAATACCCTCATCTTCGCTCTCACATTCCGGTGCAAACTCATGAATTCCCAGGCGGGTGCGCACATTACACCCGTACCGAGTAAGGATTTCCTGAACTTTTAGCGCATTCTTCGGCCGATCCCCCACCTTGATTAAAAGTAACCTAGCCATCAATCAATCCCTCCCCTCTGCGCACATCGTTCCTATTTTACAACAAAACACCGAAAAATTTTCCTATCCTGCAAGAAAAACGAACGTAAACTTTTCAAGCACTTGAGCAAAAGGGCAAAGTTTTTTCCCGTACTGTTGACTCCACAACATTTATTCTAGAACCCAACTCCAGAAACGTAGTGAAATACTATCTGTGCGAGAAACATTCCCAAAAAAATCAAAAAACAGCAAACCCCTCAACTTTAAACAGTTCAGGAAAAAGTAGCAGGAAAACAAAAACCGTAAGCACACCCCTGGCGCGCCCGAGAGGAATTGAACCTCCAGCCTACGGCTCCGGAGGCCGTCGCTCTATCCGTTTGAGCTACGGGCGCACCGACTCTTTTATTCTAACAACTTTTTCTGAACGATGTCAATAATAAGAAAAGGAAGGACATAATTGTCCTTCCTTTTTACGTCACGAAAATAACAGAACCCAAAATTACTTGACCAGGTCTCGCAAACCTTTTCCTGGACGGAAGAAAGGAACTTTGGCTTCGGGAATCCGGATTTCCTTACCGGTCTGGGGATTGCGGCCTCTCCTTCCGGCTCTCTTTTTCACGCCAAAAGTGCCAAAACCAACTAACTGAACCTTACCACCCTTTTTTAGCTCACCTTGGACCACATTCAAGAATGCATCCAGCACTACTGCGGTATCTTTTTTTGTGATGGACACCCCCTGCTTTTTTAACTCCTCCGCCAGAGCGCCTACCAAATCCTGTTTGTTCATCTTCTCCCTACCTCCTTATTAATTAAATTGATCCCTCCTTAAGCGGGAAGGACGATAAAACGAATAGCAGTTTTTTCCGTATCATCGATTTTTACGTCGACAAAAGCTGGGATGCAAACTAAGTCAATACCGCTTGGAGCTAAATAACCTCGGGCAATGGCAATTGCTTTGACTGCCTGGTTGACAGCTCCAGCCCCTACTGCCTGCATTTCTGCTCTTCCGTGCTCCCTGATAACTCCGGTCAGTGCTCCAGCTAAAGCAGCCGGCCTGGTCTTGGAAGATATCTTTAAGAGCTCCATATCTTAACCTCCCCAGTTTGAGTAATCCTGCTTCCTCTGAGTCGGCCTTCCCTCCAATGCAAGAGAGGCCTACTCCTTCCCAGTGTTTATTTTAGCGCATCGTACAGAATTTTGCCAACCAAATTCAATATTTTTCTTTTTTTTCAGCATTTTTGAAACATCTCACCCCCCTTGATTACTATTTTTTTCTCGTTATCATATTGCATCACCGTCAGAGCCTGAGGTAAGGAAAACCAGGAAACTTCCCCGATTTCCTGTTCTTCCTCCTTCTTTCCCTCTTCCACCGGGTCCATCAAAAAGAACGAAGCTACTTCCTCAAAACTTTCACCATTTCTGTGGTAGGTGAACTGAATTTCTCCTATTTTTTCCCGCAGAGACACTTTATATCCCGTTTCTTCCTGCACTTCCCTTTCTGCGGCTTCGGCTTCGGTTTCACCATCATCCAGATGGCCCTTGGGCAAGGTCCACACGCCGGAGTCCCTTTTTTGCACCAGAAGAACCTCCACCATTTCTCCACGTTTTCTCAGGATCACTCCACCACTGGAATACACCTTTTTCGGGCTTGGTCCATTACCATCAACCAAAGCGTGATTCCTTTTTAGGATAAGCGCCCCCTGCTCAACACCAAATTCCCGCGCTACGGGCACGCATTTTGCCTTTAAAAGAAAGTAAATTTTCTCTTTCCGTCCACTCAAACTCTCGAAATTACCCTGTCCTTTGGAAATCACAAGATCTGCCCTCTTCCATACCTCCTGCAAATCCGGGGGACCTTCTTCGGGCACCACGCCACATTCATCCTTGCCGGTGGTGAGCACCTGCGCAAAGTCGTTCAACCCCACCTCCCAAAAATCGGTAAGAAGGGCATCATTTGAGACCGGACCACCTTTGACGACGAAAAAGATCTCCTCAACCCCAACTTTTTTGAGTTCCCCCAACAGTATTTTATCAAACACAATCTCTCCGGCGTTATCCCCCACATAAACAATGGTTTTTGCTCTACGGACATCCTCTTCAAAGAGGGCAAAATCACATAATCCCCACTGAACATGATAAAGTTGATCGAGAATCTGGGAAGCCTCAATTTCCCGATACACACCGAGGTCAATGATATTCCCCACAATCGCCACTCGAACTGCCCGCTCTAACGCTCCATCGCCCTCGCCAACAAAACGCTGTAGTTCCGGGTAAAGCTTCAGCGCCAGGTGGTTATAGTACTTCTTATGCTGCGCATAGATATCGTCTACTCCGGTCATTTCCCGAGCTACCTTATGGGCAAGCGAAGTCATGTACGCCGGTGTCCAGTTCGGATCGGCATGAGCATAAACCATACAGACCCTCTGGGAAACTCGCCAGAGAAAATCCCTTTCAGGACAAACAACAGCCGCTGCTTCCTGGGCTTGCCTAATGTTACAGCCAAAACACTCGATCTGTGCTTTCATCTTATCCTCCCACTTCTTCCTTAAAGAATTTCTTCAACTGGTCTTCGCTACCCAAAATGTATATGACATCCCCATCCATCAATGTTTCATCGGCGGAGGGGGAAACGATATACTTCCCATTTCGGCGCAATGCTACCACCGTGATTCCAAAGCGATTGCGCAATTTCGACTTATTCAGAGTGCTCCCTTTCAGCGACGAAGGAAGCTGAAGCTCCACCAGGTTGTGTCCGGGGAAGAGTTCCTCGGTCCTGATGGCGTTGGGAAAGGAAAGAGTCTTGGCCACTTTCAGCGCCATATCCTGCTCGGGAAAAATAACCCGATCTGCACCAATCTTGGAAAGGATTCTTCCATGCATGGCATTGATGGCCCGAGCAATCACAAGTGGCACACCCAGCTCTTTCACCGCCAGCGTGGTCAAAACGCTGGACTGAATATCATTACCGATGCTGACAATAGCCACATCGAAATTCTTGATTCCCAGAGCTTCCAGAACTTTTTCATCGGTGGTATCGGCTTGAACCACCTCGGTAATCTTCCCTGCCAGTTCTTTTACAGGTTCCTCCTGAATATCGATCCCCAGAACGGTAAAACCCTGTTCGTAAAGGGCAACAGCGATACTACTCCCAAAAATTCCCAGACCGAACACCGCAAACTGTCGCACAACCACCATCTCCTGCTTTACTCAACCCTCAAGAGACCTTTCTTGCCCCCTGAGATTTGTTCTCAAGTTTCTTTAGAAACGATTCCCGATGGACGATAAATCTTTCCAGTCGTCCCTCTCCAACCTTTTCCACTTCATCAAAGGCTTCGGCTTCAAACACCAGGCGATTGCGATATATTTCCACCAGGGTGGCGCGAGCCGTTACTTTCATCCCCTGGGGGGTTGCAGCGATGTGGGAAATACTGATTCTGGTTCCCACACTGACGTATCCCTCCGGAAGATGGTGTTTCACCGCCTCGTGCGCCGCATTATCCATAAGCGAGATAAGCATAGGGGTCGCAAAGGCGGGAACCATATCCGGAGCAAAGCGATCCGCGGTATTCTCTTCGTTAACCACGGCGCTGACTGTGCCCGTGAGACCAACTCGCAAGGTATTACCTTTCATCCTTTTTTTCTCTCCCTTCCTCCTCGTTCTCAGGCTGGATAGAAGAACCTCCTTCGCCTAACACAGCCTCAAAACCAAGCACTTCGTCAATTTCTTCTCGATTGAGTACCTCTTTTTCAATCAGCTTCGTGGCCAAAGCGTCCAGTTTCTCCCGGTGCTTCAGGATAATGTCCTTGGCCTGTTCGTACGCCTGATCGATGATGGCCCTCACCTCTTTATCAATCGCATACGCAATCTCTTCACTGTAGTTACGGTCCTCAGCAATATCTCTTCCCAGAAAAACCTCTTTGTGTTTTCTCCCCAGGGTCAAAGGACCGAGAATCTCACTCATTCCGTACTCACAGACCATTTCCCGAGCGATCTCCGTGGCTTTTTTGAGGTCATCATGTGCCCCGGTGGTAACGTCTTTGAAAATAATCTCCTCGGCAACCCGACCTCCCAGAAGAATGGTAAGGCGGGAGAGAAGTTCCTGCTTACTCATGAGATACCGGTCTTCGGTGGGAAGCTGCAGGGTATACCCGAGAGCTACCCCACCCCGAGGAATGATCGAAATCTTGTGCACTGGATCGCTATTGGGCAACACCCGGGCCACCAGAGCATGTCCGGCTTCATGGTAAGCAATGATTTTCTTTTCTCGATCACTGATAATTACGTGTTTCCGCTCCGGACCGGCAATAACCTTGTCAATGGCCTCCTCAAACTCCTCCATCTCGATAACACTTTTCCCCTTTCGTGCTGCCAGTAACGCCGCTTCGTTCACGAGATTAGCGAGATCCGACCCCACGAAACCCGGGGTTCTGCGGGCAAGAACCTTGAGGTCCACATCCTTTCCCAGGGGTTTTCCCCGGACATGCACTTTCAAAATCGCTTCTCTCCCCACTACGTCCGGCTGAGGAACGGCAATACGTCGGTCAAACCGTCCAGGGCGCAAAAGGGCCGGATCCAGGATATCGGGACGGTTTGTGGCTGCAATCAGGATGACTCCCTGATTGGGATCAAATCCATCCATTTCCACAAGGAGCTGGTTAAGGGTTTGCTCTCGTTCGTCATGGCCTCCACCCAATCCTGCTCCTCGGTGCCTGCCCACCGCGTCCAGCTCATCCACAAAGACAATACAGGGAGCATTCCGCTTGGCTGTGGCAAACAGGTCCCGAACTCGGGCTGCACCCACACCCACAAACATTTCCACGAAATCGGATCCACTGATGCTGAAAAATGGAACCCCCGCTTCTCCGGCAATTGCCTTGGCCAAAAGGGTTTTTCCCGTTCCTGGAGGTCCATACAGGAGAACCCCCCGGGGAATCCGGGCCCCGGTTTTCTGGAATTTACGGGGATTTTTCAAGAAGTCTACCACTTCTTTGAGTTCCTCTTTAACTTCTTCGATGCCTGCCACATCTTCAAAGGTTATCTTCACCTTTTCGGGGTCCACCATCTTGGCACGACTTTTTACAAAAGAAGTAACCTTGCTCCCACCACCCTGTAATTGCTGGAGTAAAAAGATCCATACTACAATTAACAAAATCGTGGGAAAAAGAGAGCTCAAAACCCGCGCCCACCACGACGGTTCTGCAGGAGGTTTCACTTCAATTTCCACGTTCTTTTCTCGCAAAATCTTGATTAAATCGGGATCGTTGGGGACGTAGGTTGTAAACCGAGAACCGTCACGCATTTCCCCGGCAACACTCTGGTCCGCCATTATCACCCGCTCTACCACTCCCCGTTGCACGGCATCCAGAAACTGGCTATACGTGAAAATCTGAGGGGGTGTTTCTCTCTGCATCAAGGATGTAGCCAGAGAAATCACAATGATGAGAAATAAAAGGTAAAAACCAAGATTTCTATAAAACTTCCCACTCGGATAACCATTCATTGGCTTCTCGTCACCTGTCCTTTACTCTTTTTCTGGAACACGAGCTTCGCCCCTATAGTACTCCGGCTTTAAAACAAAAATGAACGGGTAATTACGGTAACGCTCGGCGAAATCGAGGCCGTAACCCACCACAAACTGGTTGGGGATATTGAACCCCAGATAATCGATTTCCAGATCCCTCACTATCCGCCTTTCTTCCTTGTTGAGGAGCGCACAGACCCTAAGGCTGGCCGGTTCTCTGGTGGCCAAAACCTCCTTAAGGTGTTTCAGCGTCAATCCGGTATCGACAATATCTTCCACCACCAGCACATGCTTATGAGTAATCGGTTTATCAAGATCTTTCAGAATCCTCACAATACCGCTGGACTCGCTTTCCTCCCCATAACTTGATATAGACATAAAATCAACACTCAGGGGGACTCGAATATTTCTCACCAGATCCGCCATAAAAATAAACGCCCCGCGCAAAATACCAACTACCCGCAACTCCTTACCCCAGTAATCCCGGGTAATCCGCTCCCCCAATTCCTTAACCTTGCGTTCCAGTTCTTCCTGAGAAATGAGAATCCGCTCTATACAATCTTCCACTCTTTCACCCCTTATGCTTTTTCACTATGACACCAAGGATACGCTTGCTATTTTCCTGAACTCTTACCCTTTCGTCAAGTACAACACCGGGTATCCAGATAATCTTCTCCTGATCACAGAGAAAAGGAACCCTCTCCCGCCATTCCCAGGCAAGACCACATTCTGCAAAAATCTCCTTCACTTTCTTTGCCTTTCCGTCCTTCCATATTCTATCGCCTTCACGAAAGTTTCGCACCACAAAAGGAGGAACACTCCGGTCAAAATCAAAAGTCACACACCATCCATCTTTAGCCTTTGCTTCTTTTCCAAAATCGCCCTCTATAGAGAACCCAATCTCCTGCAAAACATTCTGACCAGGCAGGGCAATTGAAAATTCCCATCGAGGGGTCTTCGCCAGAGGAAGGTAAAGCGGAGAAGCATAAAGCCACCCTTCTTCCACCCATACCTGGAATTTCCCCGGCAGAACCATTTCACCCCTCTTTTTCTCTACCAGGTGGTCCACTGCTTTGAGATGGACTCTTCCGATATCCCAAAGGTTTCCCCTGGCCCGTCTGAGAAAGTCCCTGAGAACGGAAAGTCGTTTCTCCCCAGAAAAGAACAATAAGAAATCTAAAGGAATCCTGGCAATTTCCTTTTCCATTTCCCAGGGTAGATCAACTCCGGCCTCAGAAAGCACCATTTCCTCCTGGAGATTCAAAGAAAGACGGAGTAGCGCTTCCTTAAAACGGGGGTTAAGTTCCTCAAGGAGTGGCATCAGAACAAGACGAATCTGGTTACGAAAGAAGGAAACATCCCGATTCGAACTGTCTTCCACAAAAGGGACTCCTTTTTCCTGCAAAAATTCCAGAATTTCCCGTTTTGAAGAAGTCAGGAGGGGACGAATAAATATGTCACTTTGCATCCTCATCCCCGAAAGACCTCTTAATCCGGTCCCCCGAATTAAATTCATGAGAATTGTCTCTGCCTGGTCATCCAAAGTATGTCCCAAGGCCACCCTGGAAGCACCCCACCTCTGTGCTCCTTCTCTCAGGGCCAAATACCGAGCTTTCCTCGCTGCTTCTTCCAGAGAAAGTTTCTCTTCACGCTGCAGAGCTCGCACGTCTCTACGTTCTACAAAAATAGGGAGTTTCCTGGCTTGAGCAAAATCTCGACAAAATTTTTCATCTCTTTCTGCTTCTCCTCCCCGCAATCCATGATTCAGATGAAAAAGAGCGATCTCCAGCAAAAGTTCTTCTTTAAAGTGCAGGAAGATCTCGGTCAATGCCACTGAATCCGGACCACCAGAGAAGGCAATTAAAATCCTATCACCAGGGGATAGCAGGGAGTACTTCCGTACACAATCCAGAACCTTATCCTCTAAACGAGACACGCTGCACTCAAAACCTTTTCTGGTGGCGGTGCAGGGATTCGAACCCCGGCACTCCGGGTATGAGCCGGATGCTCTGACCATCTGAGCTACACCGCCACATTCACCCTAATTATAACGATTTTCCTGAAAAAGACAAGAGAAATGTGAGCCTGTTGCATCCTCCCTCAGGGCGGATACTGGATAAGCCAATTTATAAAGAAAGAACGAGAAAATGTTCCTTTATGGCATTGGGCCAATTTCTCCTCAGACTTTCAACTTCAGAAAAGGCCCGTTCAATAGTCACCCTCTCAGGTATACTTCAGCATTGCCCTGTCCTCGGGGTCACCCTTCACCTGGAACGGATTTTTTCTCTTTTTGGTTTTCTCCAACTTGAGTAAGGATATCTACATGCCGCAAGGAAAGGATCCGGTCCACTCGAAAGGTTCGTTCTTCTTTTCGAGTCATACAGAAAGCCCGCAGACCCAGGAACTCTTTTCCCTGGAAAGACATCATTCCCACTTCCAGGGGAATAATAATCCGGCGAGTTTTTTCGTCGGTATTCTTGAGATAAACGATTTCCAGCGCCTGCCCTTTCTCCTGGGCTTTTTCAATAATCGCTTTCTTTTCCTCCAGCGAAACCATCGCCTCTGCCGCCTGGTACTGGTACTCGGTAAGAAAACGAACCACCGCTTTGTCCATAAGGATATGCCGTTTCAAAATAGGTTTTTGCAGAACAATCCCTTCCAGAGTCCGACACCGGGAAAGGGCCACATAGATTTGACCGTGAGAAAAAGCTCCCCGACCCACGTCGATTATTACCCGCTCAAAAGTGAGCCCCTGACTTTTATGGATGGTGATAGCCCAGGAAAGCCGCAGGGGATACTGAGTGAAAGAACCAATACTCCGTGTGGCAATCCGGTTTTCCTCTTTATCATAGTAAAATTCGAACATATCCCAGGTATATGGCCCCACTTCCACAACCTCACCATTCTCAAGTTCCAGCACCACCATTTCTTCGGTCCATTTCTTTTCAAAATCCCTTACTCGACCGATGGTTCCGTTCACCCACCGTCCCAGCGAGTCATTATTGAGAAGCATCACCTGAGCACCCCTCTTGAGCCGTAACATCAAATCGGTGGGTAAATCGGCTTTGGAAAAATCTCCAGATAACGACCCTTCGTACACGACTTCTTTCCCCTTGAGTGTATAGAGTCGTTCTTCGTTGATTTTTCGAGCATCCTCATTGGTGGTGGTCAGATAAATCACAAATTCTCCCTTCCCCGGAAGATAATCGGGAATCACCCGTTCGTTTAAAAGCGCCAGGTCCTCCTCGCTAACAGTATTATTCCGAATCCGGTTTAAAATCCCAATAAACTGTTCATCGCTCTGGCGGTAGATCTTCTCCAGCTCCACAAAGGCCGGACACACCTCCCCAAAAGATCGAGCACTGAAAAAATAAGGGCTATCGTAGTATTCGCGAAAAAGGTCCTTTTCTCCAGACTTCACCACCGGGGGTAACTGGTATAAGTCCCCGATAAACACCATCTGGATACCTCCAAAGGGTTCTCCGGGTCTTCTCCCAAATCGGCGCAGAAACATATCCACGCAGTCCAGCAGATCAGCCCGCACCATGGAAACCTCGTCGATGACGATGGTATCAAGGCTTTTATAAAGCTTAGGGTCTGAGGGTCGCATTGCCCCTACCGTATCCGGGGTGACATCAGGTCGAAAACGGAAGAAAGAATGGATGGTCTGTCCCCGAACATGAATGGCCGCCACTCCCGTAGGGGCAAGAACAGCAACGTTTTTCTTGGTATTCTCGCGAAAATAGGTCAGAAGAGTTGATTTTCCCGTCCCTGCCCGACCGGTGATAAAAACCGACTGACCGGTTTTTTCCATAATTTCGAGGGCTTTCAAAAATTCAGGGTTTAACTCAATATCCGTCGAAGCGGTCATGGCAGAGTCATTATAACACAAAAACCTGTCACCATTCTTTTCTCAATGCCAATCCTCAAAGGTATGCTAATTAGCTTTGGAAAATATAGACCGAAAAAGCCATAACAAACTGTGATACCCGCAACCCTCGCTCACAGACCCAAAAATCCGTGGCAGAATGCGGGGTTATTGAAGGTATCGATCGATTTCTCGTAGCCAGTTCTCTCTTCCTTGAAGCTTCCTGGCTACGTGAGCCAAAACACCTGAAAAATAGACCTCTACGCCTCCTTTCCAAGATGGAGCAGGCCAAATAAGAATTGGGTTTGGCAAGTCCGGTGGAATAGCAAGCACAGGTTTCCCTGGACCAAAGTCCACTTCGTATATCGGAAACCGCGACAGATTATTCACCTGAAATACGGTTGGCTTTCTCGAATACATCCCGGCAATATCGAATGGCACCACAGGCAACCGATACCACAGGGCGTTGAG
>JABUEZ010000055.1 GCA_013314795.1 Candidatus Profundicultor aquiphilus
CCAGAACCGTTCCCAGAACCGTTCCACTCCCACCGGTGAGTTTCGCTCCTCCGAGTACCGCCGCAGCGATGATGCTCAATTCCTGGCCGACGAGGGAAATAGGGTTCAGAGAGCGCACCTCTGCGGCGTAGACAATTCCCATCATCCCCGCCAGAAACCCGATGTAGGAATAGGCGAAGTACCGTAAAGAGGCAATGTTGAGACCCGCACGTTGTGCGGCCACCGGGCTACTCCCCAGCGCATAGATACTTCGCCCCAGGAGGGTATAATTCAGGATAAACCAGGTTAGGAAAACAGCGATTGCTACGGGGATGAGAAAGGGTGTCAAGCCCGCTGCACCCCCTGAAGCTAAGGGAATGGCAAAAAGAGGACGGGTTCCAAAGCGAACAATGGTCTTGGGCATCTGGGCAACGGGGATGAACTTGGTGCCGAATACCACCGATAAAACCCCGATAAAAATATTCTGGGTTCCCAGAGTCACAATGAGCGGCCGAAGCCGAAACCGATGCACGAGAACCCCGTTCAGTAAACCCAGAATAAGGCCAATCGCGGCCGACATCAAGAAGGCCAAAAGAAGATGATCCACTTTGTAGGCCAGCATAAAGCGGATGGTGGTATAGCCGCTAAAGATGGCAATAGCAGTAAAGGAAACGTCGATTCCCCCAGAAATGAGCACCACCAGAATTCCCATGGCCAGAATCATCATCCCGGCACTGCTTTTCACCACGTCAAAGATATTTTCCAGCGATAAAAACACCGGATTTACCAGCGTCACAAAAGCACAGTAGGCCACGAGAATGAAAAGAAGCACCGTTTCCTGTTTTTTCAGCGCCTTTTGGAGAGAAAACCGCTTTCCTTCCACCTTATGATGCCCTTCCTTCTACAAGATCGCGCAACGCTGTTTCGCTAGTATCCCGCGTATCGAGAATTTTTACCACCTTCCCCTCTCGCATCACCACCACACGGTTACAGTTGTGGTAAATCTCCGAAACTTCATCGGAAATAAGCAGCACCGCAATGCCACTCCGTGCCAGGTTCTGGATGATGTCATAGATTTCTGCCTTCGACCCCACATCGATTCCCACGGTGGGGCTGTCGAGGATGAAAAGTTTGGGGTTGGTGGCCAGCCATTTCCCCAGCACCACCCGCTGCTGGTTTCCACCCGATAAAGCTTCTGCCACGGTGAAAAGAGACGGGGCCTTGATGTGGAGTTCTTCAAAGACCCGCTGACTTTCTTCCTGAGCTCTCAGGAAATCGATGGCCAGAAAACGCCGCAATCGCTCCAGAATCGAAGAAATAAGGTTCTCCATAATCGGTTTGGTCCGGAAAAGACCCTGGGTATGGCGGTCTTCGGGTAAAAGCACGATCCCCATTTCCCGGGCCTGGGCCGGGCTTTCGATGACCACCTGTTTTCCCTGGTAGAGGATTTCCCCGGAATGGGGTCGATTGAGACCAAAAAGGGAAAGGGCCAGTTCCGTGCGACCCGACCCCAAGGGTCCGATGAGGCCCACGATTTCCCCTTCTCGAACGCAGAAGGAAACATCCTCAAAGTGGGGTTCCCGCGAGAGATTCCGCAATTCCAGAACACACGGGCGTTCTCGCTCCTGCAGTGTAAACTGTTTATATTGAATCTCTCGCCCCGTCATATAAAACGACAACTTTCTCTCATCAAGCTCCTGGGGCTTGAAATCCCCAATTTTCACCCCGTCGCGAAGCACCGTAATGACGTCGGCAACGCGAAAGACCTCATCCAATTTATGGCTCACAAAGATGGAAGCAATTCCCCGTTCCTTCAATTCCATAATGGTCTCAAGCAGAGTATCGATTTCCTTCTGAGTCAAAGCCGTGGTCGGTTCGTCAAAGACCAGGAGTCGAGCATCGAGAACCAGGGCTCGGGCAATAGCCACGATTTGGCGCTGGCTCATGGATAAGTTACTGACCCGCTCATCAAGGTCAATGGTAACCCCCAGCCGTTTGAGTTCCTCCTCAGCCTGCCTCAGGTACTCTTTCCGGTTTACCATCCAGCCGGACCGCTCTACCAGCCAGTTGAACATCACGTTTTCCCCCACGGTGAGATCCGGAAAGAGAGAAAGGTCCTGATAGATAACCTGAATCCCCTCTTTCATGGCCTGGGGAACAGTGAGACTCCGGTAGGAATTCCCATTCACGGCAATGGTTCCACTGTCTGGTGAATCGGCCCCGGAAATGATGCGGATAAGGGTGGACTTCCCCGAACCGTTTTCTCCCACCAGACAATGGATTCCCCCCTGGTGCACCTCCATACTCACGTCTTTCAGGGCCTGGACACCAGGGAAGGTCTTGTTGATGTGTTCGAGCTTTAAAATGACCCGGGGTTCAGCCATCTTGACTCCTTAAAATGCCCCAGCCCCAGAATGTACCGGAGCTGGGGTACGTCACACCACCACAGATTTAGAATGGATACTGATCCACGTTGTCTTTGGTCAGTACAAGCGGTGCATTCCCGTAGATGACACCATCTTCGGTAACCGTCACACTTTCATAACCGGTTTTGCCCAAATTCATCCCGGTCTGAATGGGTTCACCCTTTAAAATCTTGTAGGCAATCATGGCGCAGACATAGCCAGCATCAAACGGCCGCCAGCACTGACCCTGACGGAGGGCCCCAGACTCAAGGTATGCTTTCCCCGTAGAAGGAAGGGAGAGCCCCACCACAGCGATTTTATTCTGTAACCCCAGTTCTTCCACTGCCTGGGCCTGCATGATGGTCGAAGACACAGAGCACCCAAACATACCCTTAATGTTGGGATAAGCGCGCAGCAGTTCTTTTGCTTTCTGGTAGGCGGTCTGCTCGGTGTTAAAATCCTCCACCGGTTCCTTGAGAACAAACTTCATGTTGGGATATTTCTCTTCCACGTATTTCCGCCCGGCTTCGTACCACTGCATGTGGGTTTGCATGGTTAATGCTCCCACCATTCCCACGTACTCCCCTTCGTAGTTCATTTCCTTGGCCAGGGTTTCAAACATGAGCACCCCGAAATCCTCGTTCCGGAAGGCCTCCATGTCGTAATCCACAATTCCCTTCAACTCTTCCGCCTCATGGCTGATCACCACAATACCGGCAGCTTTGGCCTTCTGAATCACCGGGATCATGGCCTTGGGGTCATTGGGAACCACAAGAATGGCATCCACACCCTTGGCAATCAAATCCTCAAACATTTGCACCTGCTTGGCCGGATCTCCCCCTTCCGGGGCAATCTGGTAAGCCGTAACATCAGGATGTTCTTTTCCAAACGCTTCCACTCCAGCCCGCATATCGTCAAACCAGGCAATTCCCTCATGTTTGGCCACCATGACAATTTCGTACTTCTTCTCCTGAGCAAAAAGCGAGGTGCCCAGGGCCAGAACAAGAAGGAGCGCCAGAACCACTCCCAACCAGGATACCTTTTTCATTCTCCTACCCCCTCTTCGGCACGTTTTGGAAATATGCCGAGGTATTTGTGAACCATGCTACCGGATGCAGGCACCATTGTCAATAGTTTTGTAACAAAGTATCATGGGTATTTGCTCAAAAGTCATCGCAGGTTTTCCCAGGTTCACTCGAGTGCCCTTTTCAATGAATAACCTTGGCTCTGGGTAACGCATAACAAGAAAGAGATAGGGTTTCACCGACAGAGTAAAGACCGGATAGTGTCAAGTAAAGTATGCAAAAGGGGTAATTTGACCTTCCCCAAATTTCGTGGAGGTAAAAAAGGAGAGGATAATGAATAGGGCACCAGAAAATGGAAAGAAAGAATTACAGTTAAGCGTTCAAACTGGAATTTTTTACTCATTATTTGGCAGAATTTAGTAGAGTAAGTGGTCCTGGCACAGCTTGAGAGCGTCTTCGTATAGGAGAAAAGCTCGTTAACAAGGGAAAAGGGGTTCTCAAGGAGAACCACGGATCCGTTCTGGGGGTAATCTGAGCAAAGAAGAAGTCTCTGTCCATCACTGGAAAAGAACCGGAAGCGGATTACTAAAGCGTGAGAGATCATAAAACAAACCCTTGGCCAACCTCCTCTCTGCCTATCTTTCCCAGTGTCCCCTGGGATAGGAGAGTCAGTGGACATTCCGTCAACAACTTCCATCCCAAAAACCCTTATAAGCCCTTCCCTGGAGGAACGATGACAAAAGAAAAGATGCTCCAGGGGATTTCTCTGCCCTCCTCCAGTGCGGGAAGGACCAGCAGCGGAAAAGTGATTCTGTAGAACAAAAGCATGGTTTCTCTGGTGAGAAAAAGAGCATCATGACAAATTCACCTTCAGAACTCGTTCTTGACCAATACTGTGGCGTAGCGTACACTTCATGGTGTGGTGGTGTTTATGGAAAAAAGGGTTGTCCGAGGCACCCTGGTCCTTGCTCCCCAAAATGACCTCTTGAGCAAGCTTTCCGTGCTGGCGATGGCGGCACGATATGACAATTCCTGTAGTAGCTCCGGAGGAAAAAGAGAGACCCATCCTTATGGGTTGGGGAATTCCCGCTTAAGCGGAATATGCCATACCTTTTCGGCCGATGGGCGGTGCGTATCGCTTTTGAAAATCCTCATGACTAATTCCTGTACCAACGACTGTAAATACTGCGTGAATAGAGTTTCCAACGACATCCCCCGAGCAGTGCTCACACCTGAGGAAATTGCCATGCTGACGGTGGAATTCTATCGTCGAAACTACATCGAAGGCCTTTTCCTGAGTTCGGGGATAGACCGCCATCCCGATGAAACTATGGAACGGATGGTGCAGGCAGTCAAAATTTTGCGCCATCGATACCGATTTCATGGTACATTCACCTTAAGCTCATCCCGGGGGCTTCGCGGGAGCTTGTCGAAGAGGCCTTTCTCCTGGCCGACCGGGTAAGTGCCAATATCGAGTTCCCCACGGAAGTTTCCCTACGACAACTGAGCCCTCAAAAAAGCTGGTCGAACTCCAGCGTCCCCTGCATATCGTCCGGGAAATTTACACCGAGCGCAATCGCAAGGCTCCGGCGGCCACGCAGGTTATCGTGGGAGCGACACCGGATACGGACAAAACCATGCTCCACTTCGCCGAAACCCTCTATCGGGAACAATACGTCCGGCGAGTCTACTATTCCGCTTATATTCCGGTCAACCAGGATGATGACCTTCCTGCTTTAAGCGAACCACCGTTTTTGCGGGAACACCGGCTCTATCAGGCAGACTGGCTGCTCCGGTTTTACGGGTTCAGCACGGGCGAACTGTTCGAAGAAGGGGAATATCTTCCCCTCGATACGGATCCCAAAATGGCCTGGGCCCTGCGACATCCAGAGTTTTTCCCAGTTGAAGCCACCACTGCCTGCTACCAGGAACTCATCAGGGTTCCGGGAATTGGCCCGGTTTCGGGAAAGCGAATTCTTCAGGCCCGTCGGTATGGAGTGCTGTCGGAAGAGGTATTGAAAAAGCTCGGGGTGGTTCTCAAAAGAGCGCGGTACTTCCTCACCTTGCAGGGGAAGCCCCTGGTCAAATTATCCGGTTCGCGAAAAAAAGCCCTGGAAATGCGGCAAGTTTCTCTTTTCCCAGAATTTACGGAAGTGCCACATGTCGGTTGTGGTCTACGACGGGACATTTGAAGGCTTTCTGACCCTCCTTGCCGTCCTTTTTCCAGAGGAACGATCCCTGGAAGGGCTGCGAATAGAGAATGAACGGCTTGCGCCACGGGAAAGCGACCTCTTTGCCGAGCACATTATCACCCAGCCCGAACTGGCCAGAGCTTTCTACGGACAACTCAGGAAAACCATCCCCCGGGAAGTTTTCCAGAAGTTACCCCTTTTTTACCTCTGTGATCAGGCCCGGGTGGAAATTCCGCTTATCCGAGTTCTCAGAGCAAGCACCAAACGGCCTTCAATCTGGAAAGACCTGACCAATGAACACAATATGCACCTTTACCGAGCCGAACGGGCGTTTCATCGAGAAAGACACCGCTGGCTGGGGCTTTTACGGTTTGTGGAACTTGAAAATCGCCTCCTTTTTGCCCGCTTTGAACCCTCCCTGAATGTACTTCCTCAGCTCTCTCAGCATTTCACTCGCCGCTTTCCCAACGAAAACTTCCTCATTTTTGACTCTCGGCGCAAACTCCTCTTTTCCTTTCAGCATCAGCGGGGAACCCTCCTCTGGGTGGACGATCTGAAGCTCAGCAAATCCCCCGGGGAAGACCCGTTTGCCCGACTCTGGCAAACCTATTTCACCGAAATCGCCGTTCCCGAGCGCAAAAATTACACCAGACAGCGCGGAAAACTTCCCCTTCGGGTACGGCCATTTCTGACCGAATTCTGGTCGGAGGGGCCCCTTTCTTTCCTGCAAGACCTCTCCTGAGGTGTCCCACCGCCCGAAGAACGGCAAAAACTCAGTGCTCGCTATGCGTATCCCGCCCAAGGAGCCAGATACGAAATTGAACCACTTCCTCCACCTGGGTGGTAATAATGTCCCGAGCCAGCAAAAGGAGATCCCGGTCCTTCGTTTTCTCTAAGACCGCAAGCGCTGCCCCCACCGCTTCCAGGTGATGGGGAATCATGTGCTCCACAAACGCTCGTTCGGAATCCTCGGCACCCCGAAGCAAATCCATCATTTCTGCCATCTCCGCTTCCATAGCCTGCCAGGTTTTTTCATCAGCTCCACCCCGCTCCGAAAGCCATCGTTCCATGAGGGCCATTTCCCGCTCCTGAGCCGCAATGATGGCTTTTGCCCAGGCAATGACCCGCTCATCGTGGGCAACCCCAAGGATATACCGGCTCATTTCCACCGCCCCCCGATGGTGGGGAATCATCATGGAGAGAAAGAGTTGCTCCAGGTCTTGCCCGTTTTCTTTTTCTTCCTTCATAACTCCATGGTCCATCGGGGTTTGCCCGTGAACCATATGGGCTTTCGCCACCCCAGGAGGAATGCAAATCAGCACGGCCACCATAACAAGAAGCATCCCTACAGAAAACCGAAACCGCTCCACAGACATCACCCCTTTCTGTGTTACCCAGTATAACCTCTGGGGCTATCTCCAAGTTCCTCCACCCGGAAATCGAGCGATTTCCTCTCCACCGTGAAACGACTGTTAGAATCAATTCCCCACAGATTTCAAAAGCCACGAGAAAAACCACCCCGTAGAGAAAACGAATCTCGTATGTCTTTCTCAGAATGCCCTTCATACAAGCCCATCGTTCTAAAGCCCGGTTTGAACGAAACCCCTTCTCCGAAAGGTTTCACAACCCTGATCACCTGCCGAACCGAAACCCCATCCTCTCGGCGACAACGTCAACCCTTGCGGTATAATGGATATGAACCCCATAATAGAAAGCGTTTTGTAGACGGGTTACTACAAATCCGAAATGAAAGGGTGGAAAATGTGGGATACCGTTTCATGTTCGCCAGCGAAATGCCCAAAGATCCTTATCCAGAGCTCCTCGCCCTTCACCGGATCGCGTTCGGCCAGTACGAAGGGGTGCTACCGTTTGATGAGGAGATCCTCCGCTGGTACATCCGGCGGCCGGGTTTGGGACTGGCGCATACCCTGGTGGTACTTTACGAAGATACCATTGTCTCAAGCCTGTTTCTCACCGTCAGTGCCTTCCTCTTCGAAGGGAATCTCATCCCCGTGGGAATCATCGATACCGTGATGACCCATCCGAATCATCGGGGAAAAGGCCTGGCCACAAGGCTCATGAAAGAGGCCGAAGCAATGATGCGCTCGCAAGGCTGCTGGTTTGGCTATCTCTACACCATTCCTGAAACCAAACAATTCAGACTCTACCAGAATCTAGGCTACCGGGATTTCCAGAGGGTCTTCCACCTCCAGGGAAGGGGGCGAGCTCGGAGGGATGAAATGGGGTCTCCTCCGACTGAGGAAGTGCGGCAGTTCCTCAACGAAACGCTGGCCGGCTCCAACGGTTTTATCCTTTTTGATGAGGCCCTCTGGGCATGGCGCAAAAGGGAACGCCCGGAGCAAATCCCGGCCAGGATTTTCGTGAGCCGGGATTCCCGAGGAAGAATTCAGGGGACAATCACCGCCAGCTGGGGGCAAATCACCACTACTACCGGCAAAGAGGAAGTGGTTTTCTTAAGCGACTGGGCAGGGATAGGGAAAGAGGGAAAAGCAAATGCCCTCCACATGGCCCTCTCTTCGGTAGGGAACATCAAAATCGATCTCCTCTGCCCGGTGGTTAATCGGGAGGAGTGGGCCATCCTGCAGGAAAACGGTTTCCAGCCCACCTTGGCCGAATCGGCCATGCTTTTCCCTCTCCAGCAGGAAGCCGAAGCGCTCCTCCAGGAAGGGACTTCCCGATCCTGGTATCCGCTCATCGAGTCGGTGGTGGGAGTATAGTTAGCTTTTAATGGCCCCAAAGGTGAGGCCGCGAACAAGATATTTCTGAACTATAAAGGCAAAAAGAAGCACTGGAACGCTGGCCACCACCCCTACGGCGGCCATTTCTCCCCAGATGATACCCATAACCGAAAGGAAAAAGGTGACCGTAGTGGGAACAGTGCGAGCGTTGAAACTGGTCAAAAAGAAGGCCAGGGCAAATTCGTTCCAGGATTGAATCACGCAGAAAATGGCCGTGGCGGCAATACCCGGAAGAGTCAAGGGGAAAACGATGCGCCGTAAAACCGAAAGGCGGGAACATCCGTCGATGAGCGCGGCTTCTTCGATCTCCAGGGGAATTTCTTCAATAAAACCACGCAACATCCATATGGTGAAGGGGATATTAAAACTCAGGTAGACAATGGCAAGAAGGATATGGGTATCAAGAAGCCCAAGAAAACGACCCAGAAGGAAAAAGGGGATAACCACCGCCATGGGAGGAAGCATGCGAAGGGAGAGCACCCAGAAGGCGATGTCTTCCTTGCGGGGAAAGCGAAAACGAGCCAGACCATACGCGGCCAGGGTTCCCAGGAAAATGGAAATAGCGGTGGTGACGCTGACCACAATAACGCTGTTTTTAATGTAGAGAAAAAGATCCCTTTTTTGAAACACGGCACGGTAATTTTCAAGGGTGGGCCGAAAAATCCACACCGACGGATTAATGGCCTGTACCCTTGTTTTCACCGACGTCAATACCATCCAGAAAAAGGGGAAGACACAGGCAACGACGACAATAATGACGAGCACAGTTATTAAAACTTCTTTCCAGATATTCCTGGTTCTGGCCAAAGGCATGCTTTTACACTCCTCTACCTTGTTCTCTTCGAAGAACCCGAAGGAGGATGGTGGTGAGAAAAGTGCTGAGGAAAAGGAGGATAACCGCGTTCGCCGAAGCCCTGCCGATCCAGTTGGTATGGCGGAAGCCCAGGCGATAGATATGGAGGCTCATAAGTTCGGTGGCGTTTCCTGGTCCTCCCTGGGTCAAACCATAGACGACGTCAAACATTTTCAAAGCATCGATCGACCGAAGAAGAAGGGCAATGACAATCATGGGTTTTAAAAGGGGAAGAGTAAGATAGAAAAAAACCTGGCCGGGACTTGCCCCATCCACAATGGCCGCTTCATAGGGTTCCTGGGGTAAAGACTGCATTCCGGCATAGAGGATGAGAGCTACAAACGGCATCCACTCCCACACATCCACAAGGATCAGAGACCAGAAGACTTCCCGTACACCGAGCCAGTTCACTTTCCCCAGACCAAGCTGCGAGATTATAAAATTGAGCACGCCATACTCGGTGTTGAGCATGAGTTTCCAGATAAGGGAAATAATGGTTGGGGTAATCACCATGGGAAGCATAAGGAGTGACATCCAGACTCTTTTCCCCCGGAGATGTCGATGGAAAAGAAGGGCTACACCAAGACCCAGAACAAACTCAAGACTCACTGTGACCCCCATAAAGAGGAGGCTGATCCTCAGGGAATACCAGAAGTCTTTGTCTTCAAAGAAAAGAAAGGAAAAATTGCGTAACCCCACAAAGGATTTTTGCTCCCATCCCATGGAGAGATCGTAATTGGTAAGACTCACATACCATAGGAAAAGGGTGGGGAAAATAACTATGGCCACAAGGGTAAGGAGGGAAGGTAAGATAAAAATATATCCTTCTTTTGAGCTCTTTTGCACGGTTCGCACACTCCCAATAATTCAACCGGAAAGGGTTTCCCCTTTCCGGTTGAAATCAAAACTACTCTGCCATGATTTTTTCGACTTCGACCTGGGCCTTATCAAGGGCTTCTTTGGCGTTCATTTGACCCGCCAGGACTGCCGAGCCATAGTCACCAACCACCTCAAGAACTTTCATGTATTTGG
>JABUEZ010000056.1 GCA_013314795.1 Candidatus Profundicultor aquiphilus
AAACCCAAAAAAAGGTAAAAAAAAAGATTTCCTGAAAAAGCTTCGCTTTTTTCCAGATCATTTCCACACTTCCACTTCGTTCTCGAGCAAAATACCCTTTGCGCGATAAACCTCTCGGCGAATCCACTCCATAAGGCCCTCCACCTGCGACGCCGTAGCCCCTCCCAGATTAACAATGAAATTGGCATGTTTGGGAGAAACCTGAGCTTGACCTAACCTCAACCCCTTAAAACCCATTTCCTCTATGAGACGGGCTGCATAATACCCTGGGGGATTACGAAAAATGCTCCCAGCTGATGGCCACTCCAGGGGTTGAGCACTCTTCCGCAAAGAAGAAAACGTTCCAACCATTTCCCAAGACCGTTCCGTAGCCTGAGGAAAAAGCTTCAAAACAACCCTGAGAATTACAGTATTTTTTCGCTTCAAATTCGAATACCGGTAAGAAAAACAAAGTTCACTTTGATCTTTCCACTCTTTTTGACCCTCTTCGTTTCTCCACAAAACTCTTTCCACCAGGTTGCCGATCTCTCCCCCAAAACATCCGGCGTTAACGAGCACCGCTCCTCCCACCGTTCCAGGCACCCCAAACAAAAACTCACATCCTCCCAACTCGTGCTGGATACAGAATTCAACAGCTTTTTTCAGTAAAGCCCCTGCCCCAATTTCCACTCGAGATTCATCAAGTCGCTTTAAATCAGTAAAGTCCCCTCGTAAACGGAGAACAATTCCCTTAAAGCCTGAGTCACTAACCAGAATATTCGAACCCCGGCCCAAGATACGCCAGGGAATTTGATTTTCTTCACACAGAGCAACAACTTCCTCCAGGTGTTCATCATTTTGCACGTCGAGAAGGGCTAAAGCTTGCCCCCCAATTCTGAAAGTAGTAAAACACTTCATCTCCGGACACAACGTGATGCGCAAACCCCTTATCTGGCGAAATCTCGCTTCTACTCTTTCCCATTTCTTCCACAGAGCATTGCACCAACTTTCCATACATCACCTGCACCCATGGTAATTATGATATCTCCTGCCTGCAAAACGTTCTCGCACTCTATCACGGCTTCCTCAAAACTCTTGACCAGCCTAACCTCGCGAAACCCCTGTGTTACCATTTCCCGATACACCAGTTCCGTCGAAACCCCAGCAATGGGTTTCTCGTTGGCAGAGTAAATGGGAAGAAGAATTACCTGGTGCGCCTTCTTTAGCGCTTCGGCCATCTCTCGATAAAGCCTTCCCGTCCTGGTATACCGGTGAGGCTGAAAAACCACCACAACCCTTCCCCCGGTAAAATTCAACGCTGCGTTCAGGACCACCCTCATCTCCGTGGGATGATGGGCATAATCATCGATGACCAAAGCCCCCTGGAAGGTACCGATTTTCTCAAACCGCCTTTTCACCCCTCGAAAAGAAGCCAAGGCCTCCTGAATGTCCCCAACCCGAACACCCAACTCAACACCAACAGCCACACAGGCCAGAGCATTCTCCACATTATGGACACCAGGGAGATTTAAACGGAAATCAGCGATTTTTATCCCTCTTCGAAAAGCTTCAAAAACAAATCCATCCCTCTTCTCAACCACAACTCTCCCGCAAAAATCAACGCTTTCATTCTCGATCCCATAGGTCAAAATATTGGGGAAATGCTTTTTCCCCAGAATGTCGGCCACGTTTGGATGATCACCACAGGCCACCCCAAAGCCGCCTGCCTTAATCCCTCCCAAAAACATAACGAAGGCGTCTTTCTCTTTTTCGATATCTCCGTAAAACTCCAGATGATCGTCCTCGATGTTGGTCACCACTGCACAGAAAGGGGAAAGTCTTAAGAAAGAGCCGTCACTTTCGTCGGCCTCGGCCACAAAAAACTCCCCTTTCCCCTCTTTGGCATTGCCACCAATATCTTCCAGTTCTCCCCCGATTAAAACGGTCGGCTCCAAACCTGCCATTTCGAGGAGCAAGGAAATCATGGAAGTCGTGGTAGTTTTACCATGGGTACCAGCCACTGCAATTCCTTTTTTGCGGTTCAGAAGGAAGGCCAGCATTTCGCCCCGAGGAATAATCAAAAGATTTAACTTTCTTGCTTCTTCCAACTCTTCATTGTTCTCTGGAATTGCAGAAGAAACCACAACTGCTTCCGCCTCCCTTACCTGCTCGCGGCTGTGCCCGATGAAAACGGTCACTCCTTTTGCCCGCAAGCGGACAATCGCCTCATTCTCCACAAGATCTGAACCACTAACACAGTACCCGGCCTCCCGCGCAAGCAAAGCCAGGCCACTCATCCCGGTACCACCAATACCTATAAAATGAAGACGGAGTGGTAATCTCTCCAAATTCACACCCAACCGCTCAACCAATCTTTTTTCTCCTCTCTCGCCAAAAATCTCTCACGATTTCCTGAGCAATGATAGACGCGGCATTTTTCAAATACTGAGCATCCCCAGAGTAGCATCGTTCTGTCACCAGCATTGCCCGAATCTTTTCGCCAAGAATGTTCGGAGACAATACCTGCTCTTCGATAATTTCCACCGGTTGATGTTTCTTCAGCCACAACGCATTGTAAACCTGATGAGACTCTGTCGCTTCGGCATAAGGCACCAGGATGCTGGGCAAACCGAAGAAAAAAAGCTCAAAAACAGTATTCGCCCCCGCTCTGCAGATGGCTAAATCCGAAACTGCGTACGCCATTCCCGGACAGGGAAGGAAAGGATAAACTCGATAAGGAAAAGAAAGGCGTCTGGCTTTTTCCTGGACCTGGAGGAAATTCTCCTTTCCAGTTATATGAATCACCTGCGTTGCATTCTCATCCAGAAAATCCAGAGCTTGCAAAAAATTCTCGTTGATGACCTCTGAACCTCTGCTTCCACCCATAACCAAAATCGTACGGCGTCCTGGTTCTAACATCAGTTCTTTCAATGCTTCCTCTTTTCTCCCTTTCCACTCCATAACTTCCTCCCGCAAGGGGTTCCCAACCACCTTCACGGTTTTGTATCCTTCAAGATATGGAACTGTATCCTGTGCGGAAACAAAAACTACTTTTGCCCATCGAGCTAAAATCCGATTGGCAAGACCAGGGTATACATTCTGCTCGTGAACATAAATGGGAATCCGAAGTAAACGCGCCCATATCCCTCCAAGGAGAGAGAGGTAACTCCCCATCGCCAAAAAAACACGGGGTCGGTAACGCAAAAAATACCATCCTCCCAGTAAAAATCCTACCAGATTTTCACCCAAAAGGCGAAAAAATCCCCAATCAAAATGCCGATTCCAGCCTCGAGCAACAAGATAAACCATTCGAAAACCCCTGTCACGGACAAGCTCTCTCTCCATCCCTCTTTTTGTTCCCAAAAAGATTATATCCCAATCAGTTTGTTTGCGAATCTCAAGAGCAATGCATAACGAAGGAAATACATGACCCCCCGTGCCGCCTCCGGCTACAAAAATACACGGCCTCATTGATTTTCTGTCTCCCTCCGGTTCCGGGCAATATTGAATAAAATCCCTATGCTGGCCATAAGAACAAGTAAAGAGGAGTTTCCATAGCTCAAAAGAGGGAAGGTAATACCGGTAATGGGGAAAAGGCGCAAAACCGCCCCCATATTGACAAAGGCCTGCAGGATCATCATGGCCACAATCCCCATCGCCACAAGACACTGAAATTCATCCCTTGCTTCTAAGGCTATTTTCCAACCCCGCCAGAGAATTATACCCAAAAGTACCACCAGAGACAAAGTGCCCAGAAGACCCAGCTCCTCCCCCACGATGGCATAGATGAAATCCGTATGTCGATCGGGCAAAAAGAAGAATTTTTGTCGACTCTCGCCCAGTCCTCGCCCCCAGAGCCCCCCAGAGCCAAGGGCGATGAGCGATTGGAGAATGTGAAAACCTTTTCCCAGCGGATCTTTCCAGGGATCAAGAAAAGCAACAAAACGATCCTTCCAGTACTCTTTTCCCCTCACCAGAACCAAGAAAAGACCCGTAGGCATGAGAATAACCCAAACCAGAAGAAGATGCAGGACTTTCCCCCCACCCAGAAAGAGCATCACAAAAGTCAACAAAAGAAGAAATGTGGCCGTACCAAGGTTTGGTTCAATCAAAACCAGAAGACAGATAATTCCCACCAGGATAAAAAAGGGGACCACACCCCGCCAAAAATCTTCCACTCGATCCTGATGAGCGGCCAAAGCATCCGCCATATACAGGACAATAACCAGCTTGGCCATTTCTGAGGGTTGAAAGTTAAAAACCCCTAAATTGATCCACCGGTTTACCCCTGCTCCCTGTCGGCCTACCCCAGGGACGAAAACCAGCACCAGCAACACGAGCGTAAAAAGTAACAAGAGCTTGCTCTGTTCCCGTAGTCGAGAAAGTGGGAAAAAACTCGTTATCACACCGGTAATAAGTCCCAGCACAATTCCAAAAAGATGCCTCTGAAAGAAATAGAAGGCATCACCGTACGCGTACAGTCCCGTGGTCATGCTGGCGCTGAAGACCATCACAATCCCAAACAAAAGCAAAACCATCACCGACCAAAAAAGCCAGGGATCAATTTCCCACCACCATTTTGCCCTTTTTTCCATTCGAGCAATCGCAATTGAAGCGTTTTTAAACCAGATCATACAATCACCTGATGCACGAGCCTTCGAAAATGTTCTCCTCTTTCCTCAAAACTTTTATACTGATCCCAACTGGTACAGGCCGGAGAAAGAAGAACAGTGTCTCCTTCCTGTGCTATCTTTTTGGCTATTTCCACCGCTTCGGAGAGAGAAGAAACAAGGTGCATCGAAAGGTTTGATGGCACAAAGCGCGACACGACCAAGCGTGACACACCGTATATAATGACCGCTTTAACCTTCCCGGAAGCAAAAACTCCGGTAAGTTCTGAGAAATCTTCGATCTTGGCCTTACCACCCAGAATGAGAATCACCGGACCCGGTACTGCTTCGACAGCAACTTTGGTCGCCGCAGGAGTCGTGGATTTTGAATCGTTGAAATAATGAACTCCGTTGACACAACCAATCCATTCCAACCGGTGTGGCAAACCATGAAAACTTTCCACTGCCTGAGCAATCGGTCCCTGGTCAATTCCGACGGTTCTCGCCACTGCCACAGCGACGAGGAGATTCTCCCAGTTATGTCGGCCCGGCAACGAACACTGCCCTAAAGAGAGAATTTCCCGATCGCTCACTCCGGCCTCCCTTATCGCTTTCTCCCGTACGTAAAACCCCTCCCGTAATCTCCCAGAAGCCGTTACAGGAACAATCTGAGCTCTCAGGTTTTTAACCAGGCGAGCTTGCCACGATGGGCAGGTAAAATTCAAAATGGCAATATCATCTCGCCTCTGGTTTTCAAAGATCTTTTGTTTTGCCCGGAAGTACCCCTCCAGGGTCTGATGATAATCCAGATGGTTCGGGGAAAGGTTCAGGAACGCAGCAATATGAAAACGAGCCTTTATCGTCCGCTCTAACTGGAAACTGCTCAACTCAACAACTCCCCAGTCCCATCTCCCCTGCGCTTCCAGACTCTCAACGAGAGCAGTACCAAAGTTTCCACCCACAAAAACCGAAAGCTGAGCCTCCCGAAGAATATGCCCAATAAGCGCCACGGTGGTACTCTTTCCACAGGAACCGGTAACGCCGATAAGAGGAAAAGTGATGAAACGGGTTGCAAACTCAATCTCGCTTACCACCGGTATTCCCTTTTCGGCAAGAAAAGCAAAAAGGACATGATGAGGAGGAAAACCGGGGCTTGTGATACATTCCTCAACAGAAGAAAGATCAAAGCTCAAGAGCTTTGATGGTGGAACAAATTGAAAGCAAGAATGATTTCTCAATTCTCCCGGAATCGATTCCCAGGATATATGGTCATCAGTCGCGATGACTCTTTCCCCACGGTGGAGAAGATAACAGGCTACGGCATATCCAGTTTTACCCAAACCCAAAATCAGAAAAGACATCCTTTCACCCACCCATTCCCCAAAAGGCAAAAAGAACACCTAAAAGTTGTACGATCCAGAGTCGAACCGTAACCTGACTCTCTTTCATTCCCTTCAGTTCAAAATGATGATGCAGAGGGCTCATAAGAAAAATACGCCTTTTAAAAAACTTAAATGAAGCAACCTGCAGAACCACCGACAGAGTGTCGATGACAAAGACGATCCCCGCAAATACCAGAAACAGAGAATGTCCAGAAATAAGAGATACGATCCCCATCAATGCCCCAAGAAGGAGAGACCCAGAATCACCCATAAAGATGCGCGCGGGCCAGAAGTTAAACCACAGAAAAGAGAGCAAAGCCCCTACCGCAGCCCCCGAAAGACTCGCAAACTCTGTGTGACCACTTCGAAGTGACAAAAACGCAAAAAATGAAAAGCTCAAAACTCCACACCCTCCAGCCAAACCATCGAGTCCATCTACAATGTTGAACGCGTTGGTTGAGGCAACAATCACAAAAAGTCCATACAGGAAAAACGATACCGGCCCCAGTCCCACCATTCCGTGCGAAAAGGGGAGAACAATTTGATGGGAGAAAAACCGTGAACCCCAGAAAAGAACAGCCATCCCTCCCAAAAGCTGGAAAAAAAACTTATACCGGGCTTTAATTCCCCAGGGCTTCCTCAAAAAACTCTTAAAGAAATCATCCCAAAAACCTGTGAGAAAGAACAAAAGGAGAAGTAAAAAAAGGCTTTGTGTTCTCCCATTAAAACCACCGCTCACCAAAAGCCCGATTAACATAGCGATAATAATCACTACCCCACCCATGGTCGGGGTATTCTCTTTATGAAGATGGAGATTTGGACCCTCTTTCTTAATCTTCTGACCCACTCCCCATAGACTTTGCCACCGAATGAACAGGGGAAAAAGGAGAACCCCAGCCAGAAAAGATGTGATTACAGGCCATGTCAGATAACCCCACTCAATCATGGTGTGTTTGCCACTCCTCAGGTATGGATTTTTCCATGGTCATGCCTCTCGACCCTTTAAAAAGCACTACCCAGTTCTCCCGAAAACGAAAATATTCTTCAAGAAAGTGCTGAATTTCCTGATGTGAAGAAAAAAACCGGATGGTACCTTCCTGCAGTTCCTTCCGAAATTTCTGTTCCGCAGCTTCCCGAAGATGGGGACCAAAGATAACGATTCCAGAAAGGGCAGGTGGCATCAAGGCTTCTTCCAAAAGGACACGGTGGGCCTCAGAAGAAAAGGAACCCAACTCCAGCATGTCTCCAGCCACAAGCCAGGTTTCCAAACCCTGTCGGGAGAGAAATTTCAGTAGCTTCAAGGCCTTCCGATAAGAAAGTGGATTGGCATTATAGGTATCATCGATAACCACTCCACCATCATAACCAAAGTGATCTCCCCTCCCCGGGAGGGGTTTCCAGTTTTCCAACACCTCGGCAATCTCTCTCGGTGATACCCCCCATTCCAGAGCCACATGGAGCGCGGGTAAAAGTGAAACCAGCACTTCTTCAAAAAGCATTGAAGATTGGAAAGCGAGCACCTGATTCCCACACTGCACCGAGAAATCCGCCCAAAGATGAGGCCAGTGAAGAGTAAAACTGGAAAGAATCAGTTCATTCTCCCTTCGAGTACCAAACAGAATTACCTTTTTTCCCGCTTGCTCCCAGGTCTTAATAAGAGAAGCAGCAAAAGGAGAGTCACCGTTGAGATAAACCCGATGCGTTCTGCAACCAACGAGTTTGCTTTTCTCTGCCACCACCTTCTCCACGCTCTCCAGACCCTCCAGGTGCCCTGCACCAAAAGCAGTAAAAATGACGATGTCCGGATCGACGATTTCAGCAAGCTCTTCCATCTCTCCGACCCTGTTAATGCCTGCTTCGATAACACCAATCTGGCTCTCTTGCTGGAAGTTTGCCAAAGCGCAGGATACCCCAATCACCGTGTTGAAACTCTGCGGCGTAATCTCCACAGAAAAACGTCTTTGAAGTAAATCCTGGATAAAATGCTTACAGGTAGTTTTTCCAGCGGTACCGGTGATAGCAATCTTGGTTCCCCTAAAGCGCGAGGAGGCTTCTCGACCAAGGCACCTTAGAGCCTCCAGCGTATCCTCAACCTGGAAAAGTGCTCCATCTGTTCCCAGCACAGAGACCGGAACTTCTTTAATCACTGCCCCGAAAGCTCCCCTATCAAAGGCGCTCAAGACAAAAAAATGCCCATCCGTTTTCTCACCCTTCAAAGCCACGAAAAGCTTACCTTTAACACAGGAACGACTATCAATGGCAAGACCGTCAAAAAACGGGTGTCGACCTTCCTGAAGAAGGCGAGCACCGGTAATTCTCTGAATCTCTTCTTGAGTAAACTTCATCTTCGCCTTTCCTCGAGTAAACGTTTGGCAACCCAGTAATCACTGTGAGGAACAATCGCTCCGTTATAAACCTGAAAACGCTCTGGACCCTTACCGGCCAGAAAAACAACGTCCTCTCTTGTAGCTATGGCAATCGCTCTCCGGATTGCTTCCACTCGATCCAGAATCACTTCATATCGAACTTCTTTCTCCTGTGCTACCCGTTTTACACCTTCCAGAGCATCGTGAGCAGTCTGCTCTGGATTCTCTCCACGCGGATTGTCGGTGGTGATGAGGCACCAGTCACTGTATCGCGCTACGGTCTCTCCCATCAATGGTCGTTTTTTACGATCCCTTTCTCCTCCACATCCAAAAACAGTAATGACCTTCCCCCGAGTAAATTCTCGAACTGTGGAAAGCGCACTGGCAAGACCATGCCAGTTATGAGCAAAATCGACAATTACTGCGAAATCCTGTCCTGCATCGACAAATTCCCACCTTCCTGGAACCCGCTTGCAGACTCGCAAACCCTCCTGAATTGACTCTCGATCAATACCTTGAGAAAGCGCCAAGGCAATTGCCCCCAGAGCGTTGTACACATTGTACCGACCAGCAAAATTCGTTTCCGCTATCACCTTCCCCCAGGGAGTAAACACGTGGAACCGGGAATGTCTTAAAGAAAAATTCACCTCGGTAGCCCAAACATCGGCGGTTTTTTCCAATCCATAAGTAAAATAAGGGACCCCCAGTCCTTGAACCATTCTTAAGCATTCTTTATCATCACCATTGGCAATCGCCACTCGTGGATAATTCTTGACGAGATTTTCAGCAACTTTTTCAAAAAGCTTCCGTTTGCTGGAAAAGTAATGCTCAAAGGTCTGATGAAATTCCAGATGTTCAGGAACAAGGTTGGTCACCAGAGCGACATCGAAGTGTACTCCTTCAACCCGGCCAATCGCCAGACCGTGCGAAGAGACTTCCATAACCACATCTTGAATACCAGCACGGCGCATCATATGGAGGTAATGAAAAATTCGCAGAGATTCCTCGGTGGTATTGATGGATTCAAACTCCCAGGGTCCCACCAGATTTCGAACCGTGGTTAAAAGACCACAGGGCCGGCCACTTTTTTCCCAGATGCTCCGTGTCAAAAAACAGGTTGTGGTTTTTCCGTTCGTCCCGGTAATACCCATGACCCGAAGATGCCGTGATGGATCCCGATAGAAACAATTCGAAACAAACGCCAGAGCCCTTCTCCCGTCCTCTACCAGAATCCAGGAAATGAGTCCGGAAAGTCTCTGAAGCGGTTCTCTTCGCTCTCCAACCACAAGCACCGCCCCATTTTTCAGGGCTTCTTCAAGGTAAAGGTGACCATCAGTATTCGACCCACAAAGGGCAAAAAACACATATCCCGGGGACACCTGCCTTGAATCAAAAGCAATGCCTTCAACTTCAAGCGCTCCATTATCAATATGCGCCTCAATATAGGGAAGAACCGACAGAACATCTTTTATTTTCAAAATACTTTCACCTCAGCATTCTTCGATATTATACCAGCATAATCGATAATGTTGAGGGCAATTTCTCTGAATACAGGCGCGGCGATATCACCACCGTAGTACTCTCCCTGAGGTTCATCCAACATGATCAGAATTCCAAAGCGCGGTTCTGGAAGCGGGAAAAACCCTACAAAAGATGAGTAAAATTTTCCTGGCGCATAACGACCACTGGCATCGACTTTCTGCCCGGTACCGGTTTTCCCAGCAATTCTATACCCTTCTATAAATGCTTTTTTGCCAGTCCCCCGTTCCACCGTTTTTTCCATCATCTCCAGAACCACCGATGCGGTCTTTTCCGAAACCACCTGCTTCA
>JABUEZ010000057.1 GCA_013314795.1 Candidatus Profundicultor aquiphilus
CCCGAAAATTAAGAAGACTCAACCAGTCTTTTTTCTCTTTCTCCGCTCGGGGCACCACCAGCAACGTTCTATCCACCGCGAAAAGGAGAAGAAGCAAAAAAGAAACAAGAGCGGAAACAAGATACAGTACCCTCCAGGAAATACCCTGACTCAGGAAAAAACCCATCAAAAATGGACCACTTGCTGCCCCCAGCCCAAAAGAAATCTGGCTTATATTCAATGCATACCCTTCTTCTCCGGTAAAAACTCTGGAGACAAGACCAGTAAGAGGAGCCTCACAGAACCCCCCTCCAAAACCCAAGAGCAACATTCCCCATTTGATGGTGGAAAAACGATCAGCAAGACTCACAGTAGAAAATCCTATCAAGAGAAAAAGCTGACTCAAAACCAGAACCCATTTTGCCCCCACCAGGTCTGAGAGAATACCACTGCTGAAGGTAATGAGAACATAGGAGAAATAATACAGAGAAAAGAGCTGTCCCCCTTCGGATGGCGAAATCCCAAAGCGATTCAACCATTCAGGAAGCACAGCCCCGGTGAGAACCATTGAAAGGGCCAAAAAATAAAAGGCAACGGTAACTAAGAAATAGAGCTTTTGCCGTACCTTTCTCTCCATAATTGAAGCTCCCCTTTGGCCCTGTAAGGTCAGGAAACTCCATCACAGGGCCAGCATATCACTATCTTACCAGTTGCTTGACAGCTTGCACCACATCCTGTACCTGAGGAATATAATTATCCTCCAGGTATCGGCTACAGGGAACCGGAGCATCGTAAGCCCCCAGACGCACGATAGGGGCATCCAGATAATCAAAGGCATGCTCCATAATTTGCATCCCAATTTCTGCTCCCGCTCCGCCAGTGCGGCACCCTTCATAGACGATAACCACTCTATTGGTCTTCCGGACCGACTGACAGATGGTCTCGATATCCAGAGGAAGAAGTGTCCTGGGATCAACCACTTCCACCTCTATCCCTTCCTGGGAAAGAAGTTGAGCTGCTTCCAGAGCCACAAGCAGCATACGGGAATAGGCAATCACCGTCACATCCCGGCCTTTTCTTTTTATATCTGCCACGCCAATGGGAATGATGTATTCTCCTTCCGGCAGGGGACCCTTGGTGTTGTAAAGCATCTTATGTTCTATAAAGAGAATGGGGTTATCTTCTCGAATCGCCGCTTTCAACAATCCCTTGGCATCAAAGGGGGTTCCCGGCATCACCACTTTTAATCCAGGGGCATGCAAAAACCAGGCTTCCAGACTCTGGGCATGCTGTGCACCCGAAGAGCGCCCACACCCACCTTCGGTACGGATCACCATGGGAACACGGGCTTTCCCACCAAACATGTACCGAATCTTGGCCCCCTGGTTCACCAGCTGGTCCATAGCCAGAGTGAGAAAATCAATATACATGATCTCTCCCACAGGACGTAAACCGGTTATTGCCGAACCCACGCAGCAACCCACTACAGCCGCTTCAGAAATGGGGGTATTCCGCACCCGTTCCCCTCCGAATTCCTGCCACAACCCCCTCGTTACACCGTAAGCTCCTCCATAAAGCCCTATATCTTCTCCAATGAGCACCACATTTTCATCGCGCAACATTTCCTCCCGGAGCGCTTCATTCAGAGCATCCCGGTAAGTCACAACTCGCATCGAGTCTGGATTACCCATCTCCTCAATGGTTTTAACCACTTTTGTCCCCTTCCGCCGTTCAATTTCCGCAAAGTCTTCTTCCACATAGACATCTTTGGTGATTTCTTCCAGTGGCGGATAAGGGCTTTTTTCGGCAAAAACGACTGCTTCTTCAACTTCCTTTTCCACTTCCTCCTCAATTCTTCGAAGGTCTTCCTCCAGAGCATTCCCGCTCTCCACAAGCCATTTCCGGTACCGCTTGATGGCATCCCTTTCCTTCCACTGTTTTTCCTCTTCTTTGGTCCGATAGACCCGGGGGTCATTTTTGGAATGCCCCAGATACCGATAGGTCTTACACTCGATGAGAGTGGGCCCCTCCCCCCGACGAGCTCGTTCTGCGGCCTGTTCCACCGCCTCTTTCACTGCCAGAACATCCATCCCATCGACCACTACTCCCGGAATTCCATAAGCCTGAGCACGTTCGGCGATATCCTGAATGGGAAACGCTTCTCTGACCGGTGTGGACATGGCATAGAGATTGTTTTCGCACACAAAAATTACCGGTAATTTCCACACCGCGGCCAGATTCACCGCTTCATGAAAAGCGCCGGTATTCACGGCCCCATCCCCAAAGAAACACACTGTGACTTTGCCACTCTTCCTATATTTGGCCGTAAGGCCTGAACCAACTGCAATGGGAATCCCACCGCCGACAATCCCGTTGGCTCCCAGGTTAAAAGCATTGAGATCCGCAATATGAAGCGAACCGCCTTTCCCCTTACAGTACCCATCGATTTTCCCATACAACTCGGCCATCATTTTGTCGAGTGTCGCACCCTTGGCAATGCAGTGACCATGCCCCCGATGGGTAGAAGTGATGTAATCATCAGGACGAATCCCATGGCATGCACCCACTGCCACAGCCTCCTCACCAATATAGAGATGGGTTGTTCCCCGAATCTTGTCCTGACTGAAGAGATCACTCACGGTTTCTTCAAAACGGCGGATCCGCAGCATATCCCTATACATGGCTAAAAGTTTTTCTCTATTTTCCATAAAGACACCTCCGTCCATTTTCATCAAATGCTTGAATTGCGCTACTGGGCTTTCTTGCGCAACCAGAAATAATAAAAAGAGACTATTTCTTTACCCACTTCGCTCTCTGGATCAAGAGCGCACACCTCTTTGATGACCTCTGTTACCCCTTTCCTGGCAACCATCTCCTGCAATATCACCGCTTCGGGGTCGCCGGAAAAGTCATAGTGGAGGGCTGCCCCACAGGCCATGGCAATCGAACGCGGGAAAACCCCCTGCGAAAGACAGAGGTGAATCCCTCCCACCAGCCTATCTCCTGGTTTTAGCTTCCGGAGTGGCTCTCGTCCCACCCGCTCTACCGTATCCATCAGAGCCGGATTGGCAAAACGTTCCTTGAGGTCTTTCACCATCTCTTCTGTCTCGGCACGGTCGAGGGTAGGATACTTACGGAATAGAGCAAGGGTAATCTCCCCCCACACCCCATTCAGAATCCCTTCAATTTCCTGATCGGCAACGGCTTCGTGAATATAGGCATATCTTTTCAAGTACCCCACATAGGCCAGAGTGGCATGACCCAGGTTGTGAAGAAAAAGTTTTTTATCCACTTCCGCTTGAAAATTACTGACCGGTTTCAATCCTGAAACGGGGGGAACTGGTCCCTTTATCGCCCCAACATCAAAAGGAAGTTTGTGATAGGATTCGGCCACCATAAAGAGCGGATCTTTGACTCCATATCGTTCTCCGATAACTGGAACCATTCTGGCCACCACAGTCCCCACAAATCCAACTTTTTGCTGGCAGAAGTCTTTCGCCAGAGACGACAGATACATTTCCACTTCCTGACGCAGTAAGGTTGGAGCGTCTTTCAGGTTCTCACAGAGAAATATATTGAGAAATTGAGGGTTGGTCTTGGATCGCTTTTCAATCCCCCAAGCCAAAGTTCGAGCAATCAACTTCAGATTTTTTACCCCCACCGCTGTAAAAACGATCTCTGCCCCAGCAACTGCATCGCTCACTCGGTCCTCTTCCTCACTTGAGAGCGCTTCAACACCATCGATCAATAGATCACGAGCCGTTCCGTCTTTATCCAGCAGTCTCAACGGATAACATCCCCGTTCGTTAAGAAGCCTCACCAGTTCCTGATTGGCTTCTACAAAGATTGTCCGGAAGCCGGATTCCCAGAGAAGATGTCCAATAAAACCCCGTCCAATGTTGCCAGCTCCAAACTGTACCCCGTACTTCATTACTTTATCCCCCAACTTCATGCCGTCTCATAAAAGCCAGAACCTCTTCCAGAGTCCCCACACCCTCAGTGGCACCCATCTTCTGGACACACATCGCTCCACAGGCATTGGCAAAACGCCCCACCTCGTAGAGATCCCATCCTTTCAGATAGCCGGTGAGGAATCCTGCCGCAAAGGCATCACCTGCACCGGTACCGTCCACTGCCTGTACCTGAAAAGGAGGTACGACAATTTTTTCTTTCTCGGTCATAATAAAACTACCCTCTTCACCCATCTTGATCGCCACTATTGTTATTCCAAAATCAAGGAAAAATCGCGCTATTTCGACAAGGTTTGTCTTTCCGGAAATTCGCGACGATTCGTCCCGGTTGGAGATGAAAATATCAACATACGGCAAAACCGGTTCAATGGTGGCCAGCCACTTGCCGGTATCATCCCAGGCCGTATCCAAAGAGGTCGTCACCCCAAAGGATTTTGCTCGCCGAAAGAGAAGGGCGGTCTCTTCTCCATCAAATCCAGGCATGAGAAAACTTCCAGCAACATGGATTACCTGTACATCCCTTAAGAATTCATCCGGTACATCCTGCGCCCGAAGGCGGGAGTTGGTTCCGGGATAGTGGAGAAAAGTTCGTTCACCAGCTGTGTCAAGAATGACCATGGTAGCCGAGGTATGATAGACATCATCCAAAACCACTCCCCGCGCATCCACTCCGTGTCGCTCTAAAGATCGGATTACCACCTCACCCAGGTCATCTCGTCCAACCTTTCCTATCACTCTCACTTCTTCTCCCAGCTTCCGCAACACCACCCCGGTATTGTGGGCACATCCACCGACATGGAGTTCCATCTCCGGAACAAGCATCAATTTTCCCTTCTCCGGGAAACGGTCAATGGGTCGACCGATGAGATCTGCAACCAGAATTCCCACACAGGTTATCTTTGCCATACTCTATCCCTCTCCCTTCTCATATTCCACAATTTTAAGTGCTGTCAGTTCATCGGTAATGAGAATCTTGATGTACCCCCCACGCAAAGCCCCCAGAATTGCCTCCACCTTATTGAGTCCTCCAGCAATCCCGATGACGTTCTGCATCCTTTTTACATCCTCCAAGGGAATAGCCACCGTTCGGCGGTGTAAAGGTGTATCCACAATATTCCCCCAGACATCATAGAACTGCCCTACGATATCTCCCACTGCCCCTTTCTGCCTCAGGAGTTCCCACTCGTGGTAATCGATAAATCCAGTAAGAGAATAGATGGAATACCGCGCATCCACGGTTCCAATCCCTACCAAAGACCACTTGGCCTGGCGGGCAAGGTCCAGAGTCCGACGATTGATCCGCTCGTTGAGATAAAAATTCCTCACCTCTTCACTCTCCACCACTGCTGGGGCATAAAGGTAATAACACTCACCTTCAAAAATTGAGGCGAGTTTCTCGCCAATGGTATAGGGATTGAGGGAAGCAGACGAGGTGAGTCCTCCCACCAGAGTGACGAATTTGAGGTTCTTTACCTCTGCTCTTTTGATAGAAAGTGCTACCTGTTTCAGAGTTCTCCCCCAGGCAATTCCCACCAGGTCCCCGTCTCGCAAAACCCGCTCCAGATACCAGGCACCAGCCCGACCCAAGCTTTCAAAAATGGTCTCCTGAGAAGGCACAGGCACCACCAGAACGTCTTTGAGGGTAGGGAAAAACCGAGAAAGCTGTCTTTCAACTTCAAGGCAACTCCGATAAGGCGAAGCAATGGAAATTTTTACAATGCCTCTTTTCTGGGCCTTGTCGACCAGGCGGGCCACCTTGGGTTGGGAAATCCCCAGATACGAAGCAATTGCTCCCTGAGTCATTCCCTCTACAAAGTGAAGCCACGCCACCCGGGTCATTAATTCCAGGTCATCTTCATCCATAGAATTATTCCTAATGAGAATAATATTTCAAATATATTGTACAAATAAAGGTAGAAAAATCAATAACTTCAATAACAAAGAATAAATTTTCGCTATTTCCCTGAGGCGATGGCCAGTACCCGAACTGTTGCGCATCCTGCCTCTTTGAGGATCTTACTCAAAGCATCCACCGTGGCTCGAGAAGTCAAAACATCGTCAATAACAAGAACACGACTACCCTGAAAAGGTGTTGGCCGTATTATCCGGAAGGCATTCTGGACGTTCTTGCGCCGTTCCCGAAGGCTTAGACCCACCTGGGGGACGGTGTGTTTCCATCGGACAACGGCCTTTTCTAAAAGGGGAATCCCGAATCGGGCGCTCAAACCTCGAGCGAGAAGTAATGTCTGGTTAAATCCCCGTTCCTTCAACCGTTTTGGATGTAAAGGCACCGGCAAAATATAATCGACATCCCGCAAAAAGGGATGGTCCTCCATGTATTCAGCCAATAAATTGACAAAAAAGGGGGCAAATGAAAGCACTCCCTGATACTTCAGAGCATGGATACATTCTCGAATTGGGGTTTCATAGAGTGTTACGGCTCTCGCTTCATCGAAGTGGAACGAAAAACTCCGACAACGCCGGCAGAACAAAATATTCCCTCCAGCAACGGGTCTCCCACAACGAACGCAAAACGGGGTTCTCAAGAAAGAAATCCTCGAAAGACAGTGTTCACAGAGAGGAGAACCGGACGAGGAGGAAACGTAGCGGAAACACACCACGCAATGCTGAGGCAGGAAAAAATTAAATAAACCCTCGGCAAGGTCTACATTATCGTTTCCATACACCATTGAACACTGATCTTTTCAAGCAAAGTTTAGCACACTTTCACTCCAGCCGAAATGTATAACTCTCTTCCCAGAAACGGTACTCTAACCAGGTAGCTCGCCGGAAAAGACCGGTAAGCTCCTTGCGCTGCCTTTCAGGAATATCCTTCGCTTCTTCCCCCACATGAGTAAGAAGTTCATTGGTAATCCTTTGATACGCCTCACCAGCATAACTTTCCAACCAGAAACGATATGTTGAGGGAATGTCCTTTCCTGCCTGAGGAAACAACCGTTCTCCAATTTCCTTATAGCTCAAAAAACAGGGACACAGAACTACAAGGATATCCAGTACATCGCCTTCATAGGCGGTACGGAGCAAAAAGTCTCCATAGATCGTGGCTACTTCCCCTTTTGAGAAAAATTCCATCCCTTTTTCTCTCTTAATGGCTTCATGCATAGCCACTTCTCCCTGCAGTGTCTCATAAAGCAGGTGAATGGCAAAATCCTTTACTCTCCCCTGAGCTTTAGCCACGAGAATCCCCAGCGTGGAAAGCAAGTCCTGCAGGTAATAGTCATCCTGGCTCAGGTAATACTCAAATTTTTCACGGGACAAAACACCACGAGCAAGTTCCATCAGAAACGGATGATTCAAAATCTTCTGCCAGTCTTGGAGTACAGCCTGCTTACATTCCTCGATGAAACTCAAAAATCCCTACCTTCCTCTCCATATGGAAAATATAAAACCACCGCCTCAGTGCACGAACAACCGTAAAGACTAAGACATCTCCTGGAGCAGACTTTTCAAGGAAGAAGCCGCGTGGTGGTTTTCATCGTTTTTTCCTTTCTTAAAGTCGGAAAAAGAAACCAGGGACAAACTCTGGGAATCACCAGGTAAAAGCGGCACCGATAAAGTATTCTTGTAAAGACCCTGATTCGTGCGAATTTTCATCTTCATTCCATATCCTCCTTTTTCTACTCTCCACTTTATATATCGGCGCATACAGGACAAACTTTAGTCTGTCCCTGGATTCTTACCTCAAGGAAAAAATAGGCAATTTACCGAGAGAATTTTTTCTGCAACAATTCCCAAACCTCTCGTTCAATTTCTTCAAGATACGCCAGGCGCTCAGCGTACTTACCCCCATCAAAAGGAGTGCGCAAAAAGATGTCAACGAGCGCCAGAGCCTGGGCAAGTTCAATGGTTCGCGCCCCCAAAACCAGAATATTTGCATCGTTGTGTTTTCGAGCATTCAGAGCCGTAAACTCACTGAAGGAAACCACCGCTCGTACCCCAGGGTAACGGTTGGCACCGATTGACATCCCCCCACCGGTCCCACAGATGAGAATACCCCGTTCAACTTCTCCCAAAGAGACGGCACGAGCCACCTTCCGGGCATAGGGACCCGTCCCGGTGGGGGTTTCGTCCGGCGCACCATAATCCAGCACCTCATATCCCTCTTGCCCGAGTTTCTTTTTAATTTCCTCCTTAAAACGAAACCCAGCATGATCCGAGGCAATGGCAATCTTCATCATTTTGCCAGCTCCCCAAAACGAGCAAAAATTGCCAGAGCTGGATCAATGGGAACCTTAGCTCGCTGCACATCCTTGGGAATAACAATGGTTGGAGTGGGTTTGAGCGTTTTCCCCTCGAACTGGGGCAACCACTGCTTTTCTTTCTCCAGCATCTCCCGAACCATATCCCGGACTTCCTTCAGAGTGAGAACAGCCCCGGTGAGTGGATCCAGAGCACAGGCCTGGACAACGTATTCTGGATCACCACTTTTAGCAGCCAGCACCGCCAGACGCTGAACGTTGATATTGGTTAAATTCAGTGCTGCACACTGAGGAGGAAGATCTCCCACAATGGTTCGATGCAGTCCCGAGCGATCCGCATACATGGGCCCCTCGGCACAGCAATCTGGAGGAAGATTCGTAATCATCCCGTCATTCCGGACATTTCCGTTAAACTTAAAAACCTTCCCCGTTTCCAGCGCTTCAATGATATAGGAACAGTATTCCACACTCCTTGGCGGAAGGGTCACCGGTTCATCGCTCAAAACATCTTTGTCCTTATACTTATCGGCCACATACTGCGACCACTTATAGTAGGCCCCAGATTCACCGCCAAAAGACGGTTCATCGCAGTAGAGTTCCAGAGCTTTTTTGTTTTTGCGGAACCAGGGAACATATTCTGAAAGATGACCGGTAGATTCAGTCATAAAGTACCCAAAATGCCGAAACACTTCCCCACGAACTTTTTCGTTGACGTAGTACTCGGGCTTCTCAAAACGTTCCCGAAGAATGGGATAAAGATCTTTCCCCCGGTGCTCCAGTTTAATAAACCAGGCCATATGGTTGATCCCGGCACAGATATAGTCAATTTCTTCCTTCGGCACCCCCACATATCCAGAAATCAAATCCAGAGTGGTCTGCACCCCATGGCAAAGGCCAACAAATTGAACCCTGGTTTCCCCCAGTGCCCAGCAAACCATGGCCATAGGATTGACATAATTGAGGAGAACCGCTCTGGGGCACAATTCTTCCATTTCCCGAGCAACTTCAAGAATTACGGGAATACTCCGCAATGCTCGGAATACTCCTCCCGGCCCAAGCGTATCACCAATACACTGATCCACACCATACTTGAGAGGGATTTCATAATCCATCTGAAAAGCCGAGACCCCACCAACTTGAAAGGTGGTAATCACATAATCTGCATCCCGGAGGGCCTCCCTTCGATCTGTAGTGATGGATACCTCCGACCTGAGACGATTTGCCTCAATAACCCTTCGCGCAAAGCGTTCTACCTGACTTGTGCGAGTCGTAGAAGGGGCCATCAGCACAAACTGTGTGTCCTCCAGAGACGGTGTGGCCATAATATCAAGCATCAGTGTCTTACAGAAAACAATACTCCCTGCTCCAATAATGGCAATCTTTCTCATATCTCATCCCCCTTATGGTGTAATGGAGTGAATCTATCTTAAGTATACCACCCTAAAAACCTGTATCTCTATCCAATATCCCTTTTTTCCTCTATAATGTCTTCAGAAGAAAAAGGAGGGAAAGACAATGGCAAGTTGGATTTGGATATTGATTCCTTTAGCAGGAATTCTGGTCGCCATTGTGGCGATTCTCACCGAACACCGTCAGAAAATGGCCATGATTGCCAAAGGGCTCGCACCTCAGGACCTGAAACCTCTCTCGCCACCTAAACCGGAAGACACCCTGCGAGGTAGCCTTATTACCATAGCCGCCGGTATAGCCTTACTTCTCGCCGAAGTTATCGGAAAACTCAACGCCTGGATCCTGGTCCCAGCTTTTATCTGTATCTGCGTGGGAGGGGCGCGCCTGGTGGCAATCTTTCTTGCTCACCGCCCCTCACCGGAAAAATGATCAACACCGCGCAGGAATTTCTTCGGGAAGCAATCCCTTTACGATTCCCAAATCGAGAACACCGTTTGTTACCCACAGCGACCGGCTGGCAAAGGTCCACTCTTTTCCCCAGAGGTCGCTGATTG
>JABUEZ010000058.1 GCA_013314795.1 Candidatus Profundicultor aquiphilus
ACGGGATGGATACAAGAGAGGAGCGGTATCTATGGGAAATCCGCCGAAAAGTTGGCCTTGTTTTTCAGAATCCTGATAACCAGCTCATCGCTACCACTGTAGAAGAGGACGTGGCTTTCGGTCCGGAGAACCTGGGTTTGCCTCCGGCCGAAATCCGGCTTCGGGTCGATGAAGCCCTGGAAATTGTGGGGATGAGAGGGTACGAAAAGAAAGAACCTCATACCCTCTCAGGAGGACAGAAACAGAAAGTGGCCATCGCCGGAGTGCTGGCCATGCGTCCGGCGTACCTCATCCTTGATGAAGCCACTTCCATGCTCGATCCCGAAGGAAGAAGAGACCTCATGGAGTTACTCCTGAGATTGAAGGATACCATCACCGTGTTTCACATCACTCATCAGGTTGAAGAGGCGGTGTACGCTGATCGGGTGATTGTTATGGATGAAGGAAAAATAGTGGCCGAGGGAACACCACGGGAAGTCTTCTCTCTGGGGGAAAAGATCGTCGAGTGGGGTCTGGAGCTTCCTCAGGTTGCCGAAACAGCGCTTATTTTGAAATGCCGTTATCCTCTGTGCTTTTCTGCGCTTCCCCTCCATATCGAAGAACTGGTACTTGAGCTATGCTGATTGAGGTAAGGAACATCTTTTTTTCTTATCTTCCTCGTACCCCTTTTCAGGTGAGGGCTCTGGAAGGAGTTTCTCTGACCATTACTCAGGGGGAGAGTATCGGTATTGTGGGGAGAACCGGCTGTGGAAAGTCGACTCTGGTGCAGCACTTTAACGGTCTCCTTATTCCGGAGGAGGGGCAGGTTCTGGTAGAGGGTGTTGATACCAGAGTAAAGGGAGAGGCCCTGAAGGCCATTCGGCGAAAAGTGGGTCTCGTTTTTCAATATCCCGAAGACCAGTTTTTTGAGGAGAACGTTTTTCAGGAAATCGCCTTTGCGCCGAAAAACATGGGTGTGGAAGGAAAAGAACTTGAAGAACGGGTCAGGTGGGCCATGGAAATGGTTGGACTGGATTTTGCCACCCTCAGGGATAAAAGCCCCTTTGAGCTGAGCGGTGGCCAGATGAGGAGAGTGGCTATTGCCAGCATTCTCTCCATGCAACCTGAGGTTCTGGTTCTTGATGAACCCACTGCAGGACTCGATCCACAGGGTAAGCGTCTCATTCTGGGAAAACTTCGGAAACTTCGGGAAGAGCATGCTCTCACTCTGGTGATTGTTTCCCACAGCATGGAAGATCTGGCGCAGATTGTGGACCGGATTGTGATCATGGACCGGGGAAAGATTGCCTTTGACGGTCCAATCAGAGTGGCCTTTTCGCAGGGAGATTTTGTCAAACAGTTTGGGATTTTCCCTCCCGTTGTCTCTCAGGTGGCTTCGCTTCTTCGTTCCAGGGGTTTTGAAATCAACCCTGGGGTACTCACTCCGGCGGAGCTGGCCGAGGAAATTCGGGTCAAAATTCTGGAGAAAAAGGAGAGAGAACATGCTGGGTCGAAGCGTGGTAATTGGTCAGTACGTCCCTCTTGATTCTCCCATCCACCGCCTGGACCCCCGGGTAAAAATTCTCTTTGTCGGTATTACCATCGTGGCGCTCTTTTTCATTGAACAGTGGCTGGCATTCCTCTCCTTAGGTCTTTTTCTCCTTTTCCTTACCTTTCAGGCTCATCTTCCCTTTGGGTACGTGGTACGGAGCCTGAGACCGATTCTCATTCTCCTTCTTTTTACCCTGGTTCTGCATCTCTTTTTCACGCCTGGCCGTTATCTCCTCGAGTATGGTCCAATCCATATCTCTCTGGAGGGCCTTGAACGGGGTCTTTTTATCATTGTGCGACTCTGTCTTTTGATCGTGGCCACAGCTTTACTCACTCTCACCACTTCTCCGGTGGAACTCACCGACGGTATGGAATACCTCCTGAGTCCCCTCAAAAGATGGGGTTTCCCGGCCCATGAACTGGCCATGATGATGACCATTGCCATTCGTTTTATCCCAACCCTTCTTGAAGAAGCTGATCGGATTTTGAAGGCTCAGAAAGCCCGGGGAATGGATTTTGAGACCGGAGGCCTTATCCAGCGGGCAAAAAACCTGATTCCGCTTCTTGTACCCCTTTTTGTGAATTCCTTTAAAAGAGCCGAGGACCTGGCCATTGCCATGGAGTCAAGGTGCTATCGCGGGGGGACGGGGAGAACGAGGTTACGGGTGCTCACCATGCGCCCCAAAGACTATGCTTTCCTTTCTGTCTCTCTGGCCATTGTGGTCCTGGTCAAATTTTTGCCTTTCCCCTGGTGATTGGCTTGCGGAATCTGCTTTTGGTTCTGGAGTACGATGGGTCCTCCTATTCCGGCTGGCAGATTCAGAAGGGGAAAAGAACCGTTCAGGGAGTCCTGGAAGCGGTCCTCAGTAAAATCTTGGAAGAGCGCGTTCGGGTCATTGCTTCCGGGAGGACTGATGCCGGAGTGCACGCAGTTGGGCAGGTGGTCAATTTCTGGACCGAATCACCTTTGCCGGAAGAGGTCATCTTTCGGGTTCTTGAGGCACACCTTCCCGAGGATGTGCGACCCATCAATCTTTTTGAAGTTCCTCCGGATTTCCATGCCCGAAAGAAGGTGGTCCGAAAAAGGTACACCTATGTGGTTTTTCTGGAACACAGACTCCCCGTGTTTTTGCGGAATTACGTGTACTGTCCAGGGCGGGTTGATATCGATATCCAGCAGATCAGGGAGGTAAGTCAGATTTTCCTGGGTACACACAATTTCACCTCCTTCAGCTCCCCCCGGGAGGGGAACGGTTCTGCAGTAAGGACTGTTTCTACGCTCGAGGTTCGTACAAAACATCCCTTTCTTTTCTTTGATATTGAAGCCGATGGGTTTCTCTACCACATGGTTCGTTTCCTCGTGGGTGAGCTTCTCATGGTGGGTCTGGGTCGAAAAGGGGTTGACGATTTGCAACACATGCTCATCCATCCATCTTACACCTACCGCCGTTTTCATGCTCCGCCTCAGGGTCTTTACCTTGTTGCCGTGGAATACCCTGGTGTCGATCCCTATTGTGGTCTTGTACTCCGGGAAAGCGGTTTCGTGGTTCCGCTCTGGAGAAGGATACAGGGTGTGCTATAATCCCTGTCAAAAGGAAAGGGGAGAGTAATCCGTTGAGAAAGTTTCCCTGGCCTTTGTTTCGTCTTGGCATTATCGGCGGAGGGCAGTTGGGCAAAATGATGACCCAGGAAGCAAAGAGAATGGGTTTCTGGGTCACTGTCCTTGATCCGGAGCCGTCTTCACCGGCCGGACAGGTTGCCGACCAGGAGATTACAGCTTCGTTCTTCGATAGAAAGGGTTTGGGTATGCTTGTTGCACAGAGTGATATTGTGACCTACGATATCGAGCACGTTGATACCGAATTCTTGAAAGATATACCGGGCGTAGATAAAATTCATCCAGCACCACCAGTTCTGGCCGTAATCCAGGATAAATTAAAGCAGAAGATACTGTTAAAAGAAGGCGGGGTTCCCGTTCCCCGTTTTGCTTCTTCGGAAGAGAAAGAAATCTGGTCTTCCTTTGGTTTCCCTCTGGTGCAGAAAGCCCGTTACGGTGGATATGATGGGAAAGGGGTGTGCGTCATCCAGAACGAGCAGGCTCTCTCTCAGGGGATTTCCGGTCCTGCTTTTTTTGAGGAATACGTGCCGTTAGAGAAAGAACTGTCGGTGCTTGTTGCCCGAAATCGGACAGGAGAGATTGCCTTTTATCCTGTGGTGGAAATGTTCTTTGAGTCCAGAGCCAATATCTGTGACATGGTGCTTGTTCCGGCGCGGATTTCCCGGGAAAAATCCCTTGAAGCTCAGTCTATTGCCAGAAGGTGCGTGGAAATCCTGAATGGAGTGGGTATTTTTGCCGTGGAGATGTTTCTTGCCCGGGATGGCCGGCTCCTGGTGAATGAAGTGGCCCCCCGACCCCACAACTCCGGACATTTCACCATTGAAGCCTGTGTGACCTCCCAGTTCGAACAGCACCTGCGGGCTATCTGTGGACTTCCTCTTGGTGAAACGACTCTCCTTTCTCCGGCGGTGATGGTCAATCTCCTGGGGGAAGAAGGATATCGGGGCACTCCCTGCGTGGAAGGTCTTGAAGAAGCGTTACGCATTCCTGGTGTTTCGTTCCATCTCTATGGTAAAAAAGAAACTCGGCCTTTTCGAAAAATGGGTCATGTGACGGTGCTGGCGCAGTCCCTTGACGAGGCCATGGTAAAGGCTTTAAGGGTGAAAAACCTCGTGAAAATCAGGTCGTGAGGTGGGAAAAAAGTGGAGAAACCGCTTGTTGGCATCATTATGGGTAGCGACTCGGATCTTGAAGTCATGCAGGAGGCGGGAAATATTCTGGAAGAGCTTGGTGTCAGTTATGAACTGACCGTGGTTTCGGCACACCGGACTCCTGAGTGGATGTTCCGGTACGCTAAAGAGGCTGAATCGCGTGGTCTTGAGGTGATTATTGCCGGTGCAGGTGGGGCAGCGCACCTTCCCGGGATGGTGGCTTCACTCACGGCTTTGCCGGTGATTGGTGTTCCGGTTCGAACTGCATCGTTCCAGGGACTGGATTCCCTTCTTTCCATCGTCCAGATGCCTCCTGGTGTTCCGGTGGCCACAGTGGCGATTAACGGTGCTAAAAATGCCGGAATCCTGGCCGCTGAGATACTGGGGGTAAAGTTTCCCGAGATTCGCCAGAATGTCCGGGCGTATAAAGAAAGGCTCCGCATGATGGTTGAAGAAAAGTCAAAGTCGGTTTCCCGTGAGTTTAAAGGATAAACAGGGTGCCAGAAAGCACCCTGTTTTGGGTTACAGATTTTTGTAGCAGAACCACCAGTCAAAGCACTCGATTTCGCCCTTTTTGGCTTTTTCCATGCGTTCCGCGGCCAGAGCTTCGCTTCCGGCAGGGGGGATGATGACTTTATTCCCGATAAGGCTATTGTTCGGCCAGTTCTCCGGGAGCGCCACTCCGTTTTTATCGCTGACCTGAAGGGCCTTGACCGCCCGCAGAATTTCATCCACATTTCGTCCCACTTCCTGGGGGTAGTACATGATGAGCCGAATTATCCCTTTGTCATCGACCACAAAAACGGCCCGGACGGTGTTTGTCCCTTTCTGAGGATGAATCATCCCCAGAGCCTGGGCCAGTCTTCCCAGGTCATCGGCGATCACCGGGAAGGGGATAGGGGTTCCCAGTTTTTCCCGAATCCACTCCGTCCACTTGATGTGGGCAAAGACCTGGTCAATGGAAAGCCCGATGAGTTCGGTATTCAGAGCTTTGAATTCATCCGCTTTTTTGGCAAAGCTCACAAATTCGGTGGTGCAGACCGGAGTGAAATCCCCGGGATGGCTGAAGAGCACAAACCACTTGCCGGCGTAATCTTCAGGAAGCTTCTTCACTCCGTGGGTGGTTTTCACCGTTACCGAAGGAAACTTTTCCCCGATCACCGTAAGTCCTTGAGTTTGTTCCATGTTCACAAACCTCCTTTTTATTTCCTCTATTGGTCTGAGTGACATTGTGGGCAGAGACCACGACAGTAGATGTCTTTTTCTCTGACCACAAAGCCCTCCAGTTCCCGCAAATCCACGTTATCGGAATCAATCCGAAAGTCGTAGATCTTTCCGCATACTTCACATTCGAAGTGGCCATGAAAAGAACGGTCGGCATCGTAACGGGTTTCTCGCCCATCGGTGGGAACGGTCTTCACAATCCCTTTCTGGCAAAACAATTCCAGAGTGTTGTAAATGCTCGCTCGAGATACAGCAGGTAACTCCTGACAGAGGGCCCCATAAACCTCTTCTGCCGTGGGATGGGTTCTCCGGCTTAAAAGGTAGTCGAGAACCACCATCCGGATGGAAGAAGGTTTCACTCCGTGTTTATGCAGGTATTCTCTCAAATAGCCGGTCTTGTTTTCCATGGTTTTCTCCCAGGTTTTCGAAATTTGCATTTTTATTTTAAGTTAATGTTTTTGTTTTGTCAATATTTAGAATTATTATATTTTTGAATAAAAATAACTCTTCAGAAGCGTTCAAGGCTATACGTCGAGTTCACCAGGAAAACGTGGAATGGTTATTCTGCTTTGGTGATGGTGATTACCGACACCCCGTAGGAGCAATTTCCCGCATAGTCGCACACCTTCACCAGCACACTGTACGTTCCGGCGGTGGAAAAGGTATGGGTGAAAACCTGTCCCTGGGCGCTTCCGGCGCACCCTGAGGTGGCAGCACCATTCACGAACCACTGATAGCTTTTCACCATGTAGTCATCTTTAGCCTGGGCCACAAAGGTAATGGTTGCTCCCACCGGGAACTCGCCTTCAGCGGGTTCAACGGTCACTTCCGGGGCAAAAAAGTCCTCTCCCATTTCGATAACGGGAAAACGGGAAACAATCTGCTTTTCTATCCGGTGTCCTGCGTCATCCTGGATGAAGGCGGTGAGATCGAGGAAAAGAATCCCTTCCCGGTAGTTCTTCCAGAGGTAGTCGATGCCTTCCTGAAAAACAAGGGGCAGGTTCCGGACGGCGTAAGGGCCGGTCTCGGTGGAGGTGGGAATGGTCTGGTCGGTGTAGGGGTTGGGAGGGACATAATAGGCAAGATAAATATTTCTTGTCAGGCTGTCCACAGGGCCATTTTTGGTGGAGTAGCGGTACTCGAGCCTTTCAATGGTGAAGCCCACTTCGTTGAGGGGGTAAATAAGGAGGTCAAATACAATTCCGTTCATGAGGTCGAATTTTCCCTCTCCACCCACATCAAAAGACCTGTTCACGTAGTACATCCGTATCTCCGCCTCAGGATTAAAGATGTTCATGATCCCTTTGCTGAACCAGGCACACCCGCAAACGGCAAAGACGAGAAAGAGAACTCCAGGGTAGAAAAGCAAACCTTTTCTCAAGCGCACATTTCTTCCTCCTCTCTATAATCGAAAGAGAATTCCCGCATAAAGGCCGTCAAAAAACACATTGTCAAAAGGTTCAATTGGCCGGCCGGAAAGGCACTGCCGGTAGCCGAGAACCAGATTCACACGCTTACTGAGGGCAACATGCCCTTCGGCTTCCAGCCATAAGTTACCGGTTTGTCGGTACCACTGGTAGAGAAGGCTGGCTCGCAGTGAAAAATCCCGATTGTTTCCTTCAAGCTCCAGGAAGACAAAAGAGAGTTCCTGGCTTCCCGAGAGGCGTGCTCCCAGGCCTGCATGCCAGCCAAGGTGTGGTGCAAGAGATCCCCTTCCTCCGAGGTACAGGGAATAAACGGTGCATGAGGTATCCCCCCAGACCCTGTCCCAGCGCAGGGCAAGATAGGTGTTTTCTTCCATGGGATAGCGGAGGGTTATTTCCCCCTTACCCTCACCGGAAAAATTAGAGAGCACCTGGCCCTCAATCTGCCATGGTGAGGCGCTGTCCTGCCCCGAAAAACCGATTCCCAGCCAGGGAGAAAAACTTTCTGCACTGCTCAGGGAAGCGCAGTAAAGGAGGAGATGGTAGTCATAGGGATGTGAAAACTCCGGGATAACGATTTTGTCTCCCGTGTATTCGGTGCTGGCAATGGTCTCCGAGATGGACGGGCTCTTTTCGTCGACCTGAAGGAGGACGATGAGTTCCGTCTTCTCTTTTCGGGAAGGGGTCCTCCGGCGGGAAATCTTCCGGTGCCTTTCCTCCTGTTCTTCCTGTTTGAGTCCGGTGATTGAAACCACCGTCCCCTTTTTGAGGACAAGATGGGTCTGGGCCTCGCGCTTCGTAACCGAGAAGCCAGAGCGGCTGGTATTCTGCAGGTCGTTCACCGTGACCGCCACATCCATCTCTACCTCATCCTGGTTCACTTTCCGGGGAAGCACCCTGAGGGTGGTCCCCACATCCACCTTTTGGAGTTCTGTTTCGCTCTGAACCGGGTAATAGACTTCGCCGGTTGTGGAAACCTCTCCCTCTTCGCCCTCTAATACCAGTACTTCCATTTCTGACCGAAAGCGAATATTCCCTTCCTCTGCGAGACCTTCGAAATAGGCTTTCAGGGTTTCCAGGCGCTCAAACGGTCCGCCCAGAGTCACCTCGCCCACAGTGACGCCCTTGCCGTTTTTGGGGAGGGAGAAACCGAGCTTTTTTGCCTCTTTCTTTTTGCACTCCAGAACCAGAGCCTTGACCAGGATATGGGTTTTAGGGGTATCGAGCGCTTTGATTCGCTCGATGACAACCCGGCGTAGCATCGTATTGCCTGAAACAAGCAGTGTATATTCTCCATGTGGCACGAGGATATCTCTATACTGGGGAAGGGAAGCGATGATTTCCTGGCTTTTCCGGTATTTGAGGTCGTAGCGCTCGAACTGTTCAATTGTGGCTGAAGGGATGTCCTGAGAGGGAGGTAAACCGATGTAATACACACCGTCGGCCCGAAACCAGGAAACTCCCGAGCCTTTCAAAATCATGGATAGGGCTTCTTCGAAACGCACATGGTCTTTGCGGAGGTTTACCCTGCCTTTCACCTCTTCCAGAAACACCACCTCCACCCCGGCCTGAAAGGCACAGGTGAGGATGGCTTCTTTGCGCTCCACATTGGGGCAGAAAAGGCCAATGAACTCCTTTGCCGAGAGGCAGGGTGCGAGAATAAAAAACAGGGCTATACCAACCCAGAAACCATACCAAAACTTCTTTTGTTCTGTCATTTCCCTCATTCCATAATGGTGGGAGTAATGAGCATCACGATATCCTTGTCATCCACGGTGGTTTTTTTGCTGCGGAAAAGCCCTCCGATGAGCGGTAAATCTCCAAGTAAAGGGACTTTGCTTGTGGCAGTCACTTCGATGAGTTGTCTCAGACCTCCGATGACCAGAGTTTCTCCACTTTTCACCCGCACCGTGGTATTCACCTTACGGCGGCTGATGACTGGCAGCTCCTGGATGCCGGAACCGACCACGTTACTCACTTCCGGATTCAGAGAAAGGATGATTTCGTCCTCTCCCACAATGCGGGGGATGACCTTCAGCACCACTCCGGCGGAAATGGTTTCAAGGCTTGTGGTGGGGTAAGCAGGAGTGCCGGTGGTAATGGCGAAATACTCTTCCCTGATGACACTCATTTCCCCTGTTTCCCCGTCCATCACCACTAACCTTGGGTTGGAGCGGATGCGGGCCTTGCCCTCCCGTTCCAGGAAATTGAGGGTGGCCACGATCCGTTCCAGCCTCTGGAAAATCCCTCCGATACTGGCCAGTTCCCCGAACTGAAGGCTGTAGGGGCCGGAGGTTACCCCTCCCCATTCAATTCCCAGGTTTTTGGCTTCCTCTCCCGATATTTCGGTCACCACGGCATCGAGAACCACCTGTTTGCGAGGACTGTCAACGGCCTGTACCATATCTTCTATCTTTTTGATGATTTCCTCTGGGGCGGTCACCACGATGAAATTTTTCCCTTCGATGGCCTTGACAAACTGGGTGTAGTATTCAGGAAGCAGTTTGACAAACTCATCGGCGGCGAGATCCCGAAGCGGAATCCGCACAGTCCTGGCCATGTTTTTGAAGGCCGGGCTGTCGGTGGTCCCAGCACTCACCAGATAGTAGTCTTCAGTTTTTACGTACGTGAATCCCAGGGGTGCAAGGACCATGTCCAGGGCCTTTTCGAGAGGGACCTCGTTGAGTTCCAGGCTCACCACTCCGGAAACGGTGTCATCGGCGAGAATCGGTACCCCTGCCTGGGTGGCAATATCCTGCAGGACTTCCCGGATATCAGCGTCAAGGAAAACGTTGGTAATAAGCGGGGGACCACTTTCCTCTGCGTTCTCTTCTTGGGCAAAAAGAGGAAAAGAAAAAAGTAAAACGGCAAAAAATACCACGGTAACTACCGAATAAACCGCTCCTTTTCTGTGCATGTCCATACCCCCTTTATATCTTTTCTATTCCTTCAGGAAACACTGGAACCGGAGTTCCCCTTCATAGGTGTCGGGTGGGTCTTCAAGGGTGGTTTCGACATAAAATTCGTTAAGTACAATTTCGATCTCCTCCCCTCCCGGGAAAGGGCCGATTTCCAGGCCTTTATCAAGCGGGACATACTCTTTATTGTTCTTTTTGAAAATTCGGGAAGGGGGAATCATCCCCCCTTTTTCTCCCCGAAGGTTTTCGGCGCGGA
>JABUEZ010000059.1 GCA_013314795.1 Candidatus Profundicultor aquiphilus
TACCATCATTTGTACCTTCATTTCAGCCTGGAATGAATTTATGTTTGCTCTGACCTTCATTACTTCTATGGACAAGAGACCCCTTACTCTGGGATTGTACAACTTCATCGGGCGGTGGACGGTGCAGTGGCAGTACCTGATGGCTGCGGCAATTCTGGCGCTCATTCCGGTGGTGATTCTCTTTATGTTCATCGAACGGGAGCTGGTACAGGGATTAGCGGGGGGAGCAGTCAAGGGATAAGTGAAAAGGATAGATTTTCAGTGGCATCTCACCAATCGCTGCAACCTGCGTTGCCGACACTGTTATCAATCGCAGTTTCAGGATGACTTTGGAGAGAATCGGATTTTTGATGTAGCGAATCGCCTTTTGGGAGAACTTAGAGATCACGGTTATTGCACCACTTTGAATTTAACCGGAGGGGAACCATTCCTCTTGGGAGAAAGTTTCTTTTCTCTTCTTCACCTTTTAGATCATTCCGAACCAGTGCAGGAAATCACCATCATTTCGAACGGTCTTCTGATTGATCGGAAGGTTATTCGGAGGCTCAACGCCTACCAAAAATTAACCACACTCAAAATTTCTCTTGAGGGAGCCTGTGCCGAAACAAACGATGCCATCCGGGGGAAGGGAATTTTTGAAAAGGTGGTCAAGAGGCTGAAGGAAATACGGGAAGATAGTGTCATACAGGTTGTTCTCATGTTCACGGTGAGCAAAAGAAACCTTTCTGAGCTAGAAGGGATGTTTGCGCTGAGCCAGAATCTGGGTCTTGATGGGTTGATGATAGAGCGCTTCATCCCTGAAGGAAGGGGAAGGGCAATATCGGAGGAGCTTTTAGATTCGCACGATTGGGAAAGCATTATCCGGAGACTTATTGCGCTCACACAGGTTGACACGACTCCTTTAGAACTTGTCTCGTATAAGGCCTTTCTCATAAAGTTTGGAGAGGAGACAGAACTCTGGGGTGCACCCTGTAATCTGAAAGAGGCATTCTGTATCATGCCCGATGGGACCATTCTCCCCTGTCGCCGTTTTCTCTATCCTTTGGGAAATATCCTTAGGGAGGGTTTCTTTCCATCTATCAATGCTACCACACTTTTACAGCGGGTAACCGAGAAAAGTGCTTTAGAGGGGAAATGTAAAACGTGTTCTCTATCTTATTGCTTTGGCTGTCGAGCGCTTGGTTATGCGTTATCTCAGAATCCTTTTGCCGAGGATATCCAGTGTTTTATACCGGGTTAAGTCCGGATTTCCACAACGTCCCGGTCGAAGAGGACATACTCTGGCGGAACCAGTTGACCTTCAAACCGGGTAGAACCCCATACCCTTGCTCCTTTCAGGTTTCTCAGTAAATCGTGGTGGATTTGTCCCGCTAGGTCCCGCACGGTTTCCCCTTTCTTCAGAATAAAAGGACGCTCGAAGTCAGGAGGCTTTCCAGGGGGTTTGCTGTACACCCTGATAATACCGGCAATGTCGAAAATGTGTTTCTTGATGACGGTCTTTTCCTCTTCTTTCAGATGATGGAGTGAGATGCCTTTGACCAGAAAGCGATCTTTGTAAAACTCCTGGATCATTTCTGCCACTTCCTGGTGCTCTTTACTTTCGACTTTGTTGACCAGGATGAAAGTGGGCAGAAAAAACCAGTTTGCTGAGGGAAGTTCAACTGTTTCTGTTCCGATCTTGATTTTGCTGTCCTCCAGGGCTTTGAGAACCACTTCCAGTTCTTCCAAAATTTTGGCATTCTGTGCGTCAAGAAGAAGGACTGCTCCTTCAACCCGACGCAAAGCATTGGCAAAATTTCCTTCGATTTTTCGTTCGCCTATCGGCGGTAAATCCAGGAGCTGAATCTTTATATCTTCGTACAGCATCATACCCGGTGTGGGATAGAAAGTGGTGAATGGATAATCTGCAACCTCTGGACGGGCGTTGGTGAAAACATGGAGAAGAGTCGATTTACCACTGTTAGGAGGACCAAGAACGGCGATTTGGGCTGCGCCGCTTTTTTCGATTAAAAAGGGATCGAAGGATTTCCCCTTTTTACTTTTTTCTGCACCTGCTTTTTTCAATTTGGAGATTTTCTGTTTTATTTCTGCCTGGAGTTTTTCCGTGCCTTTGTGTTTGGGAATGATAGCCAGCATTTCCTCCAGGGTTTCCAGTTTTTCCTCTACGGTTTTTGCCTGGCGATACTTTTCCTCGATCTCAAAGTATTGAGGAGGCAGGTTTGCCGGCACAGAATGTCCTCCTGTCCAAGGAATTTTCTCGTTACCTGTTATTTTACACCAAAATCTTTTTCTTTCTTAGCGCATCGGTTTGCGTGTAGCCCCGTCAGTCATCGTGAACTTTTCCTACGGAAAGATAAAAACATTTCTTGACGCTTTTCTATTTTATCGGTTAAGATTAATGCAGGTGGAAGGTCGTGTACTGGGAGGGTTTATGCGCATAATTGCCGTTGCCAACCAAAAAGGAGGGGTAGCGAAAACCACAACTTGTATCAATCTTGGAGCTGCTTTAGCCTATCATGCTCGTCAGGTTCTCATCATCGATATGGATCCTCAGGCTCACTCAACTTTAGGTTTAGGTTTTGAACCCAACGAACTCGACAAAACCATTCTCAATGCTCTTGAACCACCAAAAAGTCCCTACCGGATGGAGTTGAAAGAGATTATTGTTCCCACGCGCACACCAAATCTCTATCTTGCACCGGCCAATATCGATCTTGCAGGAGCTGAATATCGTTTGGTTGATAAGATAGGAAGAGAGGATTTTTTGAATGGAAGTATTCAGCGAGCAAATTTGGCCTTCGATTATATTTTGATTGATTGTCCTCCCTCTCTGGGTATACTGACTATCAATGCTCTTAAGGCTTGTCGTGAAATCATCGTTACCATTCAGCCTCATTATTTTGCCATGCGTGGTATCGAAGAGTTTATGGAGACTGTGGAGTTGATGCGGGAAAATTTAAGACACAGTCCGGAAGTTTATGTTCTTATTACCATTGCCGATACTCGCACCAATCTCTACCGGGAGGTCATCAATGAGATCCGGGAGTACTTTGGAGACCGCCTGTTTGACACTATTATTCACCGCAATATTTCCCTGGCAGAAGCGACAAGTCATGGAGTGCCAGTCATCGAGTATGAGCCCAATTCCAGTGGGGCGCAAAATTACATTTCCCTGGCGAAAGAGGTGATTAGACTTGAAAAAGAAAAGCCTAAAAAGAGGCTTTTCCGAGCGCATTGACTTTAAAAGGGAACTCATCCGGGATACCACCAAGGATATAGAGGAAGAAATAACCCCTGTTGCAGATACAAAACCGGCCGGAAAATCAAAGTCGCCGAAACCGAAAGCTTCTGAAAAAGGAAAAACGAAAAAACCGGAAGAAAAGGTAGGGGTCATAAAAGTTATTGGTATCGGAGGGGGAGGAAATAACGCCATTAATCACATGGTGGAATCAGGTCTTGAAGGTGTCGAACTTATCGCTGTTAATACTGATGTTCAATCCCTCAAGAAATCCCTGGCACCCCACAAGGTTCAGATTGGATTCAATCTGACGCGCGGCTTGGGGACGGGGGGAGATCCACGTATTGGAGAAGAAGCAGCAAAACAGGATCGCGAAAAACTTGTTCAGCTCATTGATCGCTCCGACCTTGTTTTTGTGACTGCCTGTATGGGAGGAGGAACAGGAACCGGTGCGGCTCCCGTTATCGCTGCGCTGGCCAAGGAAGCGGGGGCATTGACTCTGGGTGTGGTCACAAAACCATTTGGTTTTGAAGGCTGGAAGAGAAAATCTCAGGCGGAAGAGGGCATCCGTCGTCTGCAGCAGGTGGTTGATGCGCTGATTGTTATTCCCAACGAGCGTCTTTTTCAGATATCCAAAAAAGACACTTCGCTGGCCGAGGCGTTTAAATTTGCTGACCATGTTCTTTATCAGGCAGTGAGAGGTATTACAGACCTGATTACTTTCCCTCAGGATATTAATCTGGATCTTGCCGACCTTCGAACCGTTCTTAGCGGAGCGGGGATGGTCTGGATCGGTATTGGTCATGGAAGAGGAAGGGAAAAGGCCAAGCAGGCAGTGGAAGAAGCGACTTCAAGTCCCCTCTTAGAAATATCGGTGAAAGGAGCCAAGTCGGTTATCCTCAACATTACCGGTGGACCTGATATGACCCTGGGGGAAATTAACGAAATTGTGGAGATTATTACCAACAATGCTGGGACCGAGACCGATATTCTCTGGGGGTATAAGGTGGAAGATACCATCTCGAATGAGCTTACGGTGACAGTTATTGCCACTCGCTTTGAAGAGGAAACCAAAGAAGAAGAAACTCTGGAAGAGCGTTTCGGACGCGAGATCGAGGAAAAAATCATTATTGAGGATGAGCTTGATGTACCACCTTTCTTAAGGGAAATCCAGAAAAAGAAGAATGTTCCTGAGGAAAAGCCAAAGACGAACGAGAGTTTTTCATTCTTTAAAAGGATGAGGGGTGAGTAGAGTGGCTTTTATTTTTGGAAAGGAAATGACTAAAGAAGCGCTTCTCAAAAGGGTAGGTCACATTTCTCAAATCGGAGGGGTAAGGATTGCCGAGCTTCAGGATGGTCTCGAACGGGGCGTTCGAGTGGTGGATGTTATTACCGGAAGTGGTCTTCAATACACCGTTCTTGTGGATAGAGGTATGGACATAGCCTGGACAAGTTATAAAGGAGTAAGCATAGGATGGCGTTCTCACACCGAAAACCTTTCCCCTTTCTTCTTTGAACCAGAAGGGTTGTGGTGGTTGCGTGGTTTTCACGGAGGGCTCATGAATACCTGTGGATTGACATACGCTGGTGCTCCCTGCCAGGATGCCTCCACCCATCTTTTCATGAAAGAAGAAAACCTTGGGCTTCACGGGAGAGCTTCTTATCTTCCGGCTTCAAATCTTGTAGCTGATGGGTACTGGCGAGGCGATGACTACATTATAGAGGTGAGTGGCAAGGTTCGTGAAGCCATTGTTTTCGGTGATAAGCTGGTTATGCACAGAAAAATTTCCAGTCGTCTGGGAGAAAAAACTATCCATATCGAGGATGAAATTCTCAATGATGGATGGCAGGAAAGTCCTTTTATGATTCTCTATCATATTAACATTGGGTACCCTATTCTCGACGAAGGAAGTGTGTTACTTTTGCCAGTCGTAAAAACCGTGCCCCGGGATGCGCAGGCTGAGGATGGGAAAGAATACTGGAATACTTTCCAGGGACCGCAGAAAGGCTATTATGAAAAGGTGTATCTCCATTACCCCAAAGTTCTGGAGGACGGGTATGGAGCTTCGCTCCTCCTCAATGAAAAGATGAAATTGGGGGTTTATGTAAGGTTTGATGTTCAGGCTCTTCCTTATTTCACCGAATGGAAAATGATCGGTGAGGGAGAATACGTGGTGGGCATGGAACCAGGGAATTGTTTCCCTCTGGGGAGAAGAACGGAGCGGGAAGCAGGTCGTCTGAGCTTTCTCAAACCCCAGGAGAGTAAAAAAATCAAGCTTGAAATTGGTGTTGTTGAAGGAGACCAGGAAATTTCACAGTTTAAGAAATATCTGGGAATGGACTAAAATTCCTGAGGGAAGTCCCCTCGGTAAAGGATGGAGTAGAAAAAGTAATTGGTAATAATACGTCGCAGGTAGTTTTGCGTCTCGCGAAAGGGTATGAACTCGACAAAAGCGTCGAGGTCCTTCGAGGGGAGTTCTTCTTTCCATCGATCCATTCTCCCTGGGCCGGCATTGTAAGCACAGATGGCAAAATAGAGGTTCCCCTGAAAACGATCGAGAAGGTAAGTAAAGTATGCTACCCCAAGAGAAAGGTTGACTTCCGGACGGATCAGAAAGTGTGTGAGAGCATTGGTGTCGTTTTCGGAGGGAATGTTTTCTCCTTCGAATTTGGCCCATCCTTTTTCAATAATCCAGAGAGCCGTGGAGGGCAAAAGCTGAGCGAGCCCCACTGCTCCGGCAGAGGAAACAGCATCGACCTGAAAGGAACTCTCGGCTCGTACCAATGACAGAAAAAGGTAGGGGTCAAATTTTTGCGGAGATGAGAGTTGTTTGACAAGGTCAAGGAAGTATTGGGGATAGATTCTTGTTTCTATTCGTTTGAAAAGTTCTGGATGGTTTTCCTGCATTCGATTCCGCAGATAGAGGGCGTACAGAATGCTTTTCCGGTAGTCACCTTTACGTTCATAAAAGGAGCTGAGCTCAAGATAAAGGTACAGTGAAGCATGATGGTTTCTATAGAGAGATAGAAGTTCCATTTCGGCGTTTTCCCACAGATGGATATTCTGCAAAAACCAGTATTTGCGCCAGGATAGAGAAGTAAAAATTGCCGCATCCACATTGAATTCCGGTTTGTTTTCTGATAGAGGAATGCTGGGTGAATGGCGCTCCAGCTTCTTCAATTCTTGCCAGGCTCGTACATAGTAATAGTCGATATCGCCGCTCTTCAGGATTTCCTCAAGGTACCTTTTCTCTCCAAAGGGATTTCCCAGTTTATAGAGCCAGAAGAGTGCCCGGTTCTTTTCTTCTTTATTTACCGTGGCCAGTTTTTTCATAAGTTCTCTGGCCTGGGAGCGTTGATTTCGCTCATAGAAGAAGCGGAATAATTCCCACCATGGGGATGTTTCCTGAGGGAAAAGAGAAATAAGTTGATTCAGTGTGTCCAAATACTCTTTTTCTTTGCCCCAGGTTCGATAACAGAAAGCGATGTTCTGGTAGGCCTGGAAAGCGTATTTACCCTGAGGGAAAAGCTGTACAACCTTTCTATAGTTCTGAATTGCCTGAGGGTACCGAGCTTTTCTCTGTTCCAAAACGCCCCAATAGAATAAGACTTCTTCTTCACTTTGTTTTTTTGCCTTCTGGAGGATGTTTTCCAGCTTTGTGAGGTTTCCAGAGTAGAGGGCGATTCTGGCCTGAAGAACAAAAAACCTCCTCCACAGGGGTAAGGGTAAGGTATCATCTCCAACCTGATCTATAAGACGTTCTGTGTCATCGTAAAGGCCTATGGTGGAAAGAAATTCGAGCGTCGCTATCTGGGCTTCGGGCGAAAGATTTCTCAGGTCGATCTGGGTAACAATGGGTTGAAGCAAAGATTTGATTTCGGCAGCACGTTGGGGAAAATCTCGGTAGATTTTTTGCAACATCCAGATGGTTTCCTGGAAATAGTTCAGCTTTGTCAGAGCCTGAGAGAGAAGGAGTAGAACTTCCTGTTTGTCATCTGAGGATGTGGAGATGGTAAGAACTCTGGCCGCCAGGGATATCGCTTTTTGAGAGTGGTTTTCCTTTAAGAAAGCTCTGGCGGTGAGAAGATAGGCTCGGGGGAGGAGAATAGAGGTCGGAGATTCTTTTTCCATGGTTTTGAGCCAGAAAGGCATTTTGGTAACTTCCCCTCTCTGAGCGAGATACTCCAGGTACAGGTAGTAGATGTGGTCTATAATCAGAGGAGGGTTTTTGGAAATGGACATCATTTCTCTTTCAGCGTCTTGGCCCTTTCCAAGTTTTAAAAGAGCGATTATCCGCAGGCCAATAACGTCTTTATCTTTGGTCCATTGCTTCCACCGGGTGAGTTGGATGACCTGTTCATATTTACCCTGGCTGAAGAGTTCGATGATTCGATCGTTGAGTTTTGAGGAAACTTCTTCCAGAAAGGAAAGCCCCAGAAATAGCAAAATACTCAGAATGAGAATCAGAATTTTCTTTATCTTCATTTGCATAGAATGATACCATATTGAAAGAGGGGCCAGAAGGGGGTGGGAAAGTGAGAAATCAGGAGATTGCGAAGATACTCCGGAATATTGCTCTCCTCCTGGAGATGAAAGGGGAAAGCCGTTTCAGAGTTGTGGCCTATGAAGAAGCCGCTCGACGCATAGAAACCTGGCCAGAACCGGTGGAGGAAGTGTGGTCAAAAGGGAAATTAAAGGAAATACCGGGAATTGGGGAAAGTATTGCCACCAAAATTGGTGAGTATCTGTCGACTGGTAGGATGAATTATCTTGAGGAACTTACCAGAGATATTCCCATAGAAGTTGTGGAATTAACCGAGGTCCCGGGGGTGGGACCGAAGATTGCCAAGCTCCTTTATGATGAGCTGGGTATTAGGACTGTGGATGACCTGGAGAAGGCAATTGCCGAGAGAAAACTGCGTCATTTGCCTCGTCTTGGGGAAAAGAGCGAAGAAAAAATTGCGAAAGGTATAGAGATGTTCAAGAAAAGAAGCGGAAGGATGCTTCTGGGACAGGCTTTGCCCATTGTGCGGGAGATGACGAGAACCATCAGGGAAAAAACGGGAATTGATAAGGTGAGTCCGGCAGGAAGTGTACGTCGGATGAAAGAAACCATTGGTGATATCGATATTCTGGTTGCCTCTTCCTCTCCAGATCAGGTTATGGATGTTTTTGTTGCGCTTCCCCAGGTTAAAGAAGTACTTGCTCGGGGTGATACCAAAACGAGCATTGTTACCCACGAGGGAATCCAGGTGGATTTGAGGGTGGTGGAGGAAGTGAGTTTTGGGGCTGCCCTGCAATATTTTACGGGGTCAAAGGCCCATAATATCAAGTTACGAGAGATTGCCCTGAAGAAAGGATTCAAGGTGAACGAATACGGAATATTCCGTATCGATACGGGAGAAAAAGTCGGGGGAGAGAGAGAAGAAGAGATATACGAGACCCTGGGAATGGAATGGATTCCTCCGGAGTTGCGTGAAGACCAGGGTGAGATCGAGAAAGCTTTGGAAAAGAGATTGCCAGTTCTGGTGGAAATGAGTGATATCCGGGGAGACCTCCACGTTCACTCTTCTTGGAGTGATGGAATGGTTTCCATTGAAGAGATGGCCGAAGCAGCACTCCAGAGAGGTTATGAATATCTTGCCGTTTGTGACCATACCCAGTCGTTGGCCGTAGCCTCTGGTCTTACACCTGAGGAAATTCAGGAACGAGAGAAGGAAATCACCCGCTGGAACAGGAAGGCCAGAGGATTGTATCTTCTCAACGGAGTGGAGGCCAACATTTTGAGTGATGGTTCAATTGATTTTCCCGATACCGAATTGGCAATCCTGGAACTGGTGGTGGCAGGTTTACATTCTGGACTGAACCAAAAAGAAGAAAAGATTCTGAAACGCCTGGAGCTGGCCATGAAGAATAAATATGTTCAGATTATCAGCCATCCTACCGGAAGGCTGATCAATAAAAGAAGCGCTTATGAAGTTCACTGTGATGCACTCTTTACCATTGCTCGGGAAACAGGTACGTTTCTTGAAATCAATGCTCAACCCGAACGTCTGGACTTGAAAGACGTGGATGCCAGAAAGGCCAAGGAACAATATGGCATTCTCCTCTCTATTGCTACCGATGCCCATGATCCGAACTCTTTGGATTACATCGAATATGGGGTTGCACAGGCTCGGAGGGCGTGGCTCACCAGAGAAGATATTATCAATACCAGAACTTTAGAGGAACTGCGGGAACTCCTCCAAAGAAAAAGATAAATTAGGGAAGAAGAGTGAGTGGAGGACGCATTTTGTGCTGACTCTTTTTGTGCATGGCTTGAATGCGGGAGAAATAAGGTTCTTCAGCGTTCCCCTGGGTAATGAAACGGTCAATTTGTTCATAGGGAATACCCATTTCTCCTTCATCAGTCTGCCCTGGCCAGAGGCCGGCCGATGGGGCTTTGGTGATGATTCGTTCTGGGATGCCAAGGAATTTTGCCAGGGACCGCACTTCGCTTTTGGTGAGATGAGCGATGGGAGCAATATCCACCGCACCGTCTCCGTATTTGGTGAAGTATCCCACGGTTATTTCGCTGCGGTTCGAAGAACCACATACTAAATAGTTAAGTTTATTGGCAAAATAGTAAAGGGTACACATTCGCAGGCGTGGTTTCAGGTTCACTACCGAAAGGGTGCGATTTTCTTTTGTCTCGCCCAGCACTTCTAAAAGAGACTCAAAGGGCCTTTCGAGAGGGACAACTCGATAAGGAATGGAAAAACGGTTGGCTATCTCCAGGGCGTCTTCTGAGTCTTGGGGGATGCTGTGACAGGGCATGAGAAGACCGAGGATTTCCTGACCACAGGCTTTCTGAGCCAAAACTGCC
>JABUEZ010000060.1 GCA_013314795.1 Candidatus Profundicultor aquiphilus
TTAACCTCTATTCCATAATCGGTGGTCACAATTTTGGGCATACTGGTTAACGCCGTCACGTTCTGCACCACAGAAAGCCCCTTGACGGTCTCCACCGCCTTCTGCAAATGGGAAAGATTGGCCGGGGTAAAAAGATCGTCAAACTCCAGAGCCACGATCATGCTCTTTTTCTGGAAACCGCTGAACCGATCGCTCAGGGAGTTGTAAAAGGAAACCTGCGGATCGTTCTCGGGAACATATTTGGTGATGTCATCTTCAAAACGGGTATTGCGCATCTCGTATCCGAAAAAGAGGGTAACCAAAACCGTCAATCCTAAAATCAACCAGGCATATTTCATGATTCCCTGAATCAATCTGTGCACGTTTCCACCTCCACCTTTCTACCCAACCGAACGTTCAGTCGAATTGCGAATCATTATATCGCCTCTATCCATCGTTGGCAACAGGACTCACAAAATTTTCCTTCCCACCCGAAAAAGGAAAAACGCGGAAACGGAGCTGAAGCATTTCGCATCAGGGAACCAGCTTACTCTTCGTGTTTTTTCTTCATCGCAATCAGAATACCCACCAGCCCCAGAATAATTTTCAGGAGGGCATACCACTCCGGCTCAGCACCAAGGGGAACGCCGGGAACCAATCCTAAAATTCCCATGATGAGAAAAATCCAGCTATAGACCGCGAATAAAACCTTGATCACCGTCTAATCCACCTCCTCGAAGGTCAGCCACACTCTCCGTATTTTCGGGTAGTATACCTTCCAGAATCCTGACCTGCAATGCGCAACTTACGTCATGCGTTTCCAGGAATTATGGTAACTTCCCAGAACCCGCAGGAAAACGGTTCGCCGGGTGAGTTCTGCAAGAAGTGTCTTATATTTTTCCTCTACCAGATTCCCTTCCCAGTCCGCGTAGAAGAGATATTCCCAGGGTCGACCAGGATGGGGACGGGACTCCAGTTTTAACAGGTTTACCTGGCACTCGGCAAAAACCTCCAGAGCTCGATAGAGGCTTCCAGGGAGATTTTCCAGGGCAAACACACAGGATACTTTATCGTGACTGCCCAAGGCTTCAAAATAGGTGGAAATGATGATGAAGCGGGTGAAATTGCGAGGATTATCCTCGATCTCTTCTTCCACAAGCAGAAGACCATGCTTCCGAATGGCCTCTTCACTGGCGATACACCCACTGCCTGTCCCAAATTCTCTGCTCCTTCGGGCGGCTTCCTCGGTGTTTCCCACGTTCATTACCCGGACTCCCTTGAGCGTCTCCAGAAATCGGGCGCACTGGGCAAAACCCTGAGGATGGGCAAAAAGTACCTTGAGATTTTCTCGTGAGGTACCAGGGAAAAGACCCAGGTGCTGGGAAACCCGGATAAACCGTTCTCCCACGATGAAGATTTCGGGAAACTCCAAAAGGAGGTCAAAATTATTGTGAATACTCCCCGTGATGGTGTTCTCGATGGGAACCATCCCATGACTGGCCACTCCGCTACTCACTTTCTCAAAGATTTCCCGGAAACTGACACAGGGAAGAAATGCGGCCTCCGGAAAGGAGCGCCGGGCCACCTGGGAACTGAAGGACCCTGCCTCTCCCAGGAAAGCCACAGTACACGAAGAAGGACAGGCTTTCTGTGCAGAAACCACCCGGGACACCGTGGTCTCTCTGTGCAGTTCCTTTCCCACCAGGACACTGACCACCTCAAGGTCCGTGATCAGGCGACGGAATTGCTCCGGATACAGACTCTGGGGACCATCAGAAAGCGCCTTCTCCGGTTCGGTGTGCACTTCCACCATCACCCCATCGGCCCCACAGGCAATGGCAGCTCGGGCCATGGGGATGACTTTTTCCCGCAAGCCTGTCCCGTGGCTGGGATCCACAATCACCGGCAGATGCGAAAGGTCTTTGATGAGGGGGATGGCGGTGAGGTCCAGGGTGTTGCGGGTTAATTTTTCAATACCCCGGATTCCCCGCTCGCACAGGATGACCTGGAAATTTCCCAGACTCAAGATATACTCCGCAGCCAGGAGGAAATCCTCAATGGTCGCTGACATTCCCCGTTTCAGCAAAACCGGTTTTCCCAGCATTCCCACTTTTTTCAATAGATCAAAATTCTGCATATTGCGGGCCCCGATCTGGATGATATCAGCGTACTGGGCCACAAGCTCGGCGTTTTCAGGGCTGGTTGCTTCAGTCACCACCGGAAGACCAAACCGTTCCCGGGCTTCGGCCAGAATTACCAAACCCTCCTCCCCCAAACCCTGAAAACTGTACGGAGAAGTACGGGGTTTAAAAGCACCCCCCCGCAGGATATGCGCACCAAAACGTTTGACCACCTCTGCGACCCGAAAGAGCTGATCTTTTGACTCCACGGCGCAGGGTCCCGCCATCACCGTTACCGTATCACCACCAATGGTGACTTCTCCAACCCGAATCACTGTACCCTCGGGGCGAAAAGCCCGATTGGCCAGTTGAAAAGGGGTTCCAATTTCAAGCACCCTCGATATCCAGGAAGAGGCAATAACACTTTCGGGGACAAAGTTCTGTTCACTCACCAGAATCGTCTTTCCATCTTCCCCATCCAGAAAATGTACCCGTACCCCGGAAGAGAGAAGAGACCGGGCAATAACTTGCTTTTCTTCCTCACTCAGACATTTTGATAGGAGCAAAATCAAGGTTTGCCACCCCATTCACCGTCATGGTGACTACAACAATACAAAAAGAGGGAAAGGAAATCAAGCAGTTCTACCCGCAGAGAAATGATTTCCCCGCTTCTTCCACATCCCGAAGACACTGCGAGCAATCCGCGATGGACCCCTTCACATCAAATCCCCGAAAGAAAAGACCGTTTTCATAGGTGCATCCGAAGGCATCAAAGAAGTACCTGGTGGTGAGCACCACCCCTTCAAAAAGTCTCTGGCCCCTGGTGGCACCAACGGCAAGAAGAAATCCTTTTTTGGGTGGCATGACTTCCCGAAGAAGGTATCGCCTTGCCCAGAGGGGTTGAGTTCGGTCGATAAGGGCTTTGAGGTGAGCCGGAAAACCATAGAAAAAGACCGGAGCACTCACCACCACCCGGTCGGCCTCACAGAGGAGGGGATACACTGTTTCCATATCGTCACGGATGACACAGGATCCCATCCGCTCACAGAAACGGCATCCCCGGCAAAACTCAAGGTGCATTTCCGAAGGCACAAGAACCGTCAAAGAACTTCCCTGTGGCCGAGCCGAAAGAAAGGTATGGAGAAGGATTTCGCTATTGCCGTTTCGACGGGGGCTTCCCATGATGGCCACAATCTTCATGGTACGCTTTTCACCCCTTAAGAACTTCGGGATTCACCAGGTACTCGGGTCTTTCTCCCCGTAGCGCTTTCACCAGGTTATCGGCGGCCATCATCGCCATTCGAGTGCGAGTGGCAAGCGATGCTGAACCGATATGGGGTGCCAGCACCACGTTAGGTAGAGTAAGTAACTCCTCTTCCACGTCCGGTTCGTTTTCAAACACATCCAGGGCCGCTCCCCGGATGATGCCCTCCCGCAGGGCTCGCACCAGCGCTTTTTCGTCCACCACCGGCCCCCGGGAAGTGTTGACGAGATAAGCACTCTTTTTCATCATGGCCAGCTCCCGCTCCCCGATTAGGTGGTGGGTGGCCTCAGTAAGGGGCACATGAAGGGTTACAAAATCGGCACACTGTAGAAGCTCAGGAAGTTCCACATAGCGAACCCGCAACGCTTTTTCTTCCTCCTTGGGAAGTGCTCTCCGGCTATAGTAGAGAACCTGCATGGAAAAACCCAAAGCCCGGCGGGCCACGGCTTTGCCGATCCGTCCCAACCCCACGATCCCCAGGGTTTTCCCGTAAACATCCTCCCCGAGGAGGAGAAGTGGATCCCATCCGGTGAATTGGCCAGAGCGAACCAGTTTATCCCCCTCCACAATACGGCGAGCCACAGCAAGAAGGAGAGCAAAGGTGAGATCCGCCGTGGTTTCAGCAAGCACCCCAGGAGTATTGGTGACCATGATCCCCCGCCGGGTGGCTTCTTCCACATCGATATTGTTGAAACCGGCGGCGTAATTCGAGATGACCCGGAGCGTCTCTGAAGCCGCTTCCATAACTTCCCGGTCGATGGTATCGGTGAGAAGAGCAAGGATACCATGTTTCCCTTTCACCTTTTCCAGCAGAACTTCCCGGGGGATAGCCCCGGGAATGGCACTCACTTCCACATCGCAGAATCTTCCCAGAATCTCCAGACCTTCCTGAGGAATCGCACGGGTCACAAAAACCCGGTATCGTTCCACCACTCTTCCACCATCCCTTTCACCAGAAGGAGGGCATCAACCCCCCTCAAAAATGGGTTTTTCGTCTTTATAATACCACTCAGAAGGGCTGGAAAGGTACTCATGGGTATTAAAGAGGAGATTATAGTGGCGATATTCCTCCGAAGCAAGAAAATCCAGAAAGTTCACCATTTCCCGATCGGTAACGACTTTCATCTTTTCCACATAGAAGTGGTGGGATTTCGATTCTAAATCCATGGCCATCTTGATGGTTTCCAGTTCCCCGGCCTGGGGCGTAACCAGTTCGTTCATGTGTTTTTTCGCTTCGGCGAAGACATTCTCAAAGTATTCCCGGGAAGACTTGCGTACCCCACCCCATCCCTCAAAGGTAAACGTTTCCTGATTCTTAATTTTGGTGTATCCTTCCTGGATTTTTTCAATGTGTACCAGCTCTTCATCGGCCAGCCGCTTCAGCACTTCTTTGCTCAGAGGATTTGTGACCTTTTCTGACCCTTCCAGATAGAAATTGCGACCATCTTCCTCCATCTGCAACGCCTGTACCAGGATTTCTTCCAGACTCATGAACCTTCCTCCTTTCGCTTTACCAGCAACCAGTTATTTCCGGACGAAGCAAATTTTCCCTGTTTGATCTGGATCAGGGCATACTTCCCCCTCAACTTCTCGCCCTGCAACTCGAAGAGGATTTCGTCCTCCTCCCACTTGGTTGCCCAGTACACCCCGCGATCCCAGATGCGCACCACTCCCCGACCATACCCTTCGGTGATTTCCCCCTCAAACTGGGCATAAGAAAGATCGTGATCTTCAACCGCTATGGCCAGTCGCCTCTCACCCTCCTGAAGCGGCAGAGCCCGCGGAACGGCCCAGCTTTTGAGAACTCCGTCTTTTTCCAGGCGAAAGTCAAAGTGGTGGTGCGAAGCCCAGTGCTCCTGAACCACGAAAATTTTTTCCTCCATCGCTCACCCCCCAATTTTCGTCTTATGACTTCAAACCAAACTCAACTTGTATTATTCACCCGTTATGATAAAATATTTGAAAAGCATTTCGAGGAGGATACAATGCAAGAGCTTCCTTTGCGGTGTAAGAACTGTAAGGCGTTAATTACCCCCGAGGATCTCACCGAAGTTGGTATTTACAAAATACCGGCGTATCGGGGATCAGCGTATATACGATACATCTGCTCCTACTGCCGGGAATTCGGCGAAGTCACTTTTAGCCTGGAAAAGATGGAAGATATCGTGCGTATCAGTCGGAAAAAGAAAAAGGATCGACCAAAAGGACAGATCACCATCGATGAAGTCATCGAATTCCACAAAGAACTGGAAAAGTTGAAGAACGTTGATTTTTTGAAAGACCTTTAGGGAACGGAAACCATGCCCACCAAAGAAGGAAGAAAAGAAACGTTTCAAAACCTCTTGATGCCAGAATTAGGAGCGCTGTTCCGCACGGCGCTCCGCATGACCCGCAATCGCGAAGATGCCGAAGACCTGACCCAGGAAACCATCGCCAAAGCGTTTGCGGCTTTTGACCGATTCGAAGAAGGAACCAATTTCCGGGCCTGGATCTTTAAAATCCTCACCAACACCTTTATCAACAACTATTACCGGGTTCGGGAAAAACAGAAACTTCCATCCCTGGATGAAATGGAAGAAGAAACTGCCTTTCAACCTGCTTTTGAAGGTGCCACCCCTGAAGAAACACTCCTCAACACCCTTACCCGGGAAGACATTGTGAAAGCCATCGAAAGCATTCCTCTTGAATTCAGAGCCGTGGTGGTACTGACTCTGGTAGAAGGATTCTCCTACAAGGAAACCGCGGAAATCCTGGACATTCCCATCGGAACGGTCATGTCTCGCCTCCACCGCGGTCGGAAACTTCTCCAGAGAGCCCTCTGGGAATACTCCAACAAGAAGTATAGAGAAAGGGAGAATGGGAGAGAATGGACTGCCAGGAAGTCGTAGAAAAAATGTATCTCTACTTGGACCATGAAATCCTCACCGAAGAAGAGCGGAGAGAGTTCGAAAAACACCTGGAAATGTGTCGGCAATGCTGCAAGCGATACGAGTTTGAACGCGCGCTGTGGTTACTCATCCGCCAAAATGGCCTGGGAGAAGCTATTCCGGAGACTCTACTCCACCGCATTGAAAACGTCATTGCGCAATTCTGAAAAAGGAGGGTTTGACCATGGCCTCCCGCCGTCCGGTAGCCATTGACACCATTGCCAAATCTCTGGTGGAAAGCTACCGTCAAACCGAGCGGATTACCAATATTGAAAAACGGGAATTCCCTTCCCGAGAACGGGTTATCCACATCACCGAAGAACTGCGGACTCTCCTTTTCCCAGGGTATCTGGGGAGAACTCGCCTGTGCTGGCTGAACGTGGAATACGTGGTGGGAAGCAAACTCGACTACCTCTTTACAGAACTGAGCGAAGAAATCGCCAAAGCCTTTAAGCATGACCAAAAAATCCAGGAAAAGGCCTGTTTTGATTGCGAAGGAGAGGCCTGCCGGGTAACCGAAGCCTTTTTCCGTAAACTCCCCGAGATTCGGGAAATGCTCGACGAAGACGTTCAGGCTGCCTACGATGGTGACCCGGCCGCCAAGGGGTTTGAAGAAATCATCCTCAGTTATCCCTGCATGATCGCCATTTCCATCTATCGCATGGCCCATGAACTCTTTGTCCAGGGGGTGCCGCTCATTCCCCGGATGATGACCGAATACGCCCATAGCCTCACCGGCATCGACATCCACCCGGGAGCCAGAATCGGGCGAAGCTTTTTCATCGATCACGGAACCGGGGTGGTGATCGGAGAAACCTGCGTCATCGGTGATAATGTCAAAATCTACCAGGGAGTGACCTTGGGGGCCCTCTCTTTCCCCAAAGACGAACGGGGAAAACTCATCCGGGATACCAAGCGACATCCCACCATCGAAGACCGGGTAACGATTTACGCCGGGGCAACCATCCTGGGGGGCGAAACCGTGATCGGCGAAGGGAGCGTCATCGGGGGGAACGTGTGGCTTACCCATTCCATCCCGGCCAACACCAAAGTCGTCATCGAAGAGCCACGCCTGCGGATTGTTGAAGCCAAACGATGAGTTGGCCTCTTCACCTGGTTTTTCTCTTCCTGTGGGGTGCAGGAAGCATTCTCATTCTGTCTCTTGTACCACACCTCTTTCGGCTTTTCTGCATCGTTTTCATTGCCTTCTGGTTTTTACTGGCCTTGGTTCCGGCCCGGCACGCTTTCCGACTCTCACGCCGAAAGGGTTTTTTCCTCTTTCGCGCTCTGGGAAATGCCCTGCAGGCTTTTTTCCACTACCCGCGTTTTCTCTGGGTTGTCCGGCTCAATTTCCCTCTGGATGACACCGAGAAGGAGCACATTCTTCAGGAGTCTTTTCGTCTCACCCGAGTGGCTTCGCCCGGCTCTTTTCTCTGCCCTTTCTGTAAAATAGAAATCTCCAACGCTCTCAAAACCCTGCCTCAGGGAACCATCACCGCCAGAACCGTTCCCCTCCTCTGTCCCCGCTGTCAGACCCGGTTTGACGTCTGCCGGTACTGCACCTTCTTCGAACCCCACCAGAGTGGGCTCTGGAGGAGTCTTGAAGGAGGACGGTGCACCGTCATCAAAAAAGTGCAGAATGTGGAAGAGGTGTGTGAGCCTTCGGTGGCCAAACGATTAAAGGAAATGGGGTGGTTTACCCTTCATACCGGCATTCCCGTCACCGATTCCTTCAATCGACCCGAGAATTGCCACTTCTTCCAGTTCGACGAAGCGAAAACCACCCTGGACCACATCCCCTGCATGGGGAAAACGAGGTATCTCCTGCTGCGAATCGAAGAGGCCTACTCCCACTCCTCTTCCGGTTCCGGCTCCAACTGTGCCGCAGACTGAGCAAAGTCAAATCCCAGAACCGAACTCATTTCACCGTTGACTTCCTGAAGCAACGACACCAGACGGTCCTGCGCCTGAAAGTAGGAGAGAATCACCGGATTGGCAAAGGCTCTCTGGCGCACCTGTTCCATTTCGGCGAAATCTTCATCGGTGACCTCCCGCTGCATGGCAATCTGATTCAGGTTTGTCTGTGCTTCTTCCAGCTTGCGCAACAGACTCATCGCCTCCAAATTGGAGGTTAATATTTCACGGCTACTTTCGAAATCCCGAAAAAGCTGGGTAGCCATAATCAGCTCCGCCAGAGAACGGGCTGCGTCTTTGACCTCATGGGACATGAATGTTTTTTCCACAGAGCACCTCCATAAGAATTTTTCCCATTATAGAACTTTTGCCGGTAAAAATCCACCGTGATTCGTCCGGGGGAGGATTCAACGCTAACTCTCGGTTTCCCTTCTATGGTAAGATAGAGAAAAGCGAAAAGGAGGGAACATCGATGCCTCTTGGGGTTGCCATTGTGGGGGTAGGAAAAGTGGGAAGCACCATCGCTTTCGCACTTCTTCTTCAGGGGCTTGCGGACCGCCTTCTCCTTACTGGACCCCACCAAGAAAAGGTTCTGGGGGAGATGCATGATTTACGCCATGCCGGGGCGTTTCTCCCTCATCCGGTCGAAATCAACACCTGCCCCCTTCAGGAAGTCACGGGAAGTGACATCGTCATCCTCACTGCCTCCCGGACGATCCCCACCATGAAGGACCGGCTGGAACTGCTGCAGGGAAACGCCACCCTCTTTCGAGAAATCATACCGGTACTGAGTCAAAACAACCCCAACGCCATTTTCATCGTCGTCACCAACCCCGTGGATGTCATGACTTACCTCACCCTCAGGTGGGGCGAGCTCCCCGCACACCAGGTAATGGGCACCGGCACCCTCATCGACAGTGGCCGTTTCCGCTCTCTCATCGGGACCTATAGCGGTATCCATCCCTCCGATGTCCATGCCTACATTCTGGGAGAACACGGCGAAAGTGAGTTCCCGGTCCTAAGCAGTGCTCAGGTGGGTGGGAAAACGCTCAGGGACGAACTCCCGGTATGTCGCACCACCTGTCCCTTGAAGACCCTTCCTGAAATCTTTGCCGAAGCCAAAGATGGGGGAATGATGGTCTATCGCTACAAAGGGTACACCAATTACGCCATCGCCCTGGCCACCATTACCCTCCTTGAAGCGGTGACAAAAGACAGCGGACGGATTCTTCCGGTAAGCACCCTCCTTGAGGGGTATCTGGGGGTGGAGGGGGTGTGCCTCTCGGTCCCGGCTGTTATCGGGAGAAAGGGAATTCTCAAAACTCTGGAACTGGATTTTTCGCCAGAGGAACAGGAAGCCTTCCGGCGTTCGGCAGAAAAAATGAAAGCAATCATCCGGCTTGTCCTCTCCGAAACCCATTCCCTTTGATATAATGAAAACAAAGGAGGATGGAGCAGTTTTGACCAGGACGTCAAAAGCCTGGTGGTTCAGTGCACTGGTTGGCTTTATAGTGTTCTGTTTTTCTTTTCCTGCTTTCTCGAGAACTATTCGTGTGGGCGTTTACCATAACCCGCCCATGGTCTTTCAGGACGCAGGTGGGAAAATTACCGGATTCTACCCCCGCCTCCTGGAATATATTGCCCAGAAAGAGGGCTGGACAATCGAGTATCGTTTCGACACCTTCTCCAACCACCTGCAACACCTCAAAAACGGAGAAATCGACCTTTTGACCTGTATCGCTTATTCCTCAGAAAGAGCCCGGATGTTCGATTTCAGCGAGGAGACGGTCTGGCTCAACTGGGGAACGGTTTACACCCATCCCTCGATTGCGATTCAGTCCTTTCTGGATCTGAACCTCCAGAAAATTTTCGTGGTGTCCAATGATATCTATCACCA
>JABUEZ010000061.1 GCA_013314795.1 Candidatus Profundicultor aquiphilus
CACTTTGCAAAAGTTCTCCCGCTAAAACTGCCCCCGGATACCAGTACGTCATCCCGCAGGTGACCAAAATGAGATCCGGCGTTTCCACAGACTTTAGCTTTTCCCTCACCCACCGAAGCGGTAACCCAAAGCGACCAAAAAACCTGGGGATGTCCGCAAAAAAGGATGGCCTGGGAACAACTTCCTTATAATACCCTCCACACCCTGCTTCCCGCAGGCGCCTTGACCCGGACGTCACCTTTGGCATCCCCGGATCAAGGCGGTCCATACAATCAAGGAGGGTTACCCACCACCCCTGACGCTTGAAATGCGCCCCAAGATACAGCAATCCCAGGGGCTTTGCCCACAGGTCAAAGGCGGTGAAATCGTACACCCAAGGATTGACAAGAAGCACCCTCCCTTTCAAAACCATCCCTCCACTTATACCTGCACCGCCACAGTCATGGCTTCCAAAACCCCCTGATAAATCTTCCGTGGCGAGCGTGCATCCCCAATCAGGAAGAGTTCCTTCACTTTTCCCTCTAGCTCATGGTAGAGTTCATTCCTGGGCCGGGTCCCCAGGGCAAAAACAATGTAGTCTCCGGTAAGTTCCGAAGTGGACGAATCGGCATCACAGAGGTACACCACTTTCCCTGCCTGGACATCCATACACTTAGTTTGAGTCATAATCTTGATATTTTCCCGATTGAGCTCTTTCAACAGTTCAATCCGGGTGATGATTTCCGCATCATAGGCAATCTGCGGCAACATTTCCACCAGCGTCACCCAGTTGTCGCGCTCAGCCAGAAATAAACTCGTCTCGCATCCCACCACACCGCCACCGACCACGACTACCTTTTTCTCCCGGATATCCACCTTTCCCGAGAGCACCTCCCAGGCCGTGGCTGTAACCGAGGGATCAAGCGAAAACGGTGGCACCACCGGTTCCCCACCAGTCGCCACCACCACCGCGTCAGGATTGTAGGAAAGTACCGTTTCCACCGATGCTTCCTTTCCCAGTTCGATCCGCACTCCGCTCCGACGTAGCATCCTTTCCAGGTAATCTCGAAACCAGAGGATTTTCTCCTTGTGCGGTGCCTGTGAAGCCAGGCGCAGTTGCCCACCGAGTTCCTGTTCCTTTTCTAAAAGATACACCTCATGCCCTCTCTGCGCACAGATGAGCGCCGCTTCCATCCCCGCCGGCCCGCCGCCGACCACCACCACTTTTTTCCGTCTTTCGGCTTTACTCTCCTCACAGAATACAAATTCCCGTCCTGCCCAAGGATTCACCGCACAGTGAACCTTCCCATTGGCAAAGAGTTCCCCAATGCACCCCACATTACAGCCAATGCAGTAATTAATTTCCTCCTCCCGGTCTTCTTTCACCTTTTTGACCCAGTCCGGGTCGGCAATGAGTCCTCGGCCGATGGCCACAAAATCAGCCTGACCCTCGGCAAGAATTTTCTCTGCCACGTCCGGATGGCGAATCACCCCCACAGCAATAACCGGACATGAAACCACCTCTTTCAATTGGGCCGCCAGATACGCCCGCCACCCTTCCGCAAAATTCATCGGTTCAATAATGGTGCTCACCGACTCGTAAATGCCGCAGCTTGCACTCAGGTAATCAACACCTTTTTCTTCCAGAACCCGGGCAATCTCCCGGGTTTCCGATGGCTTCAACCCTCCGGGGACAAATTCATCCACCGAAAGGCGCACTCCCACGGCAAAATCATTTCCTACTAGCATCCGGGTCCGTTCAATAATCTCAAGGAGAAACCGCATCCGGTTCTCGAAACTTCCACCGTACTCATCGGTGCGTCTATTGGTGTATGGCGAAAGGAACTCGTTGATCAGGTACCCATGGGCGGCATGGATTTCCACCCCGTCAAAACCGGCCATTTTTGCCCGTAGCGCTGCCTGGGCAAACTTCTCCACCAGTTCCTGGATTTCGTCCCGCGTGAGTGCCCGTGGGGTGATCTGCAAAAACTTACAGGCTACCTCCGACGGTGCCACTGGGGGCAATCCATCGGTGGTGGAAGGAGTACACTGTCTTCCCCCATGTTGAATCTGCAAAAACACCTTGGCCCCTTCCGCATGGATGGCCTCCGCCAGATCCCGCAACCCACTCAAAAACTTATCCTTATCCACAGCAATCTGTGCTGTGAGACTTCTCCCCTGATACATGTCCACCTGGGCATTCTCAATGATAATGAGTCCCACTCCACCCCGAGCACGCCGCCGGTAATAGGCAACCAGTTCCTGGGTAACCTCCCCAAACGCACTTCCCAAATTCGTCGCCATCGGGGGCATTACCACCCGGTTGGCCAGTTCCACCTTCCCGATCTTTCCCGAACGGAATAAATTCGGGTACTTCATCCCCTCCACCTCCTCATAATTTCTCTGCCAGACGCAGGGCCGAACCTTCTATCTCATAGTACTCCTTGATTAATTCTTTCATCTTCTCCTTCAACGCTTTTTGCCCTTCCTGAATGCTTCCCGCTTTCCGCCAACCTTTCTCATACGCCTGGCGAATTTCCGTTCCCACATTGATTTTGGTGATTCCATTCCGAATCGCCTGCAATACGTACTCCTTCTTGATTCCCGACCCTCCATGCAAAACCAGTGGCACACCCGTTACCTCTTTAATTTTCACCAGATGCTCGATATTGAGTCTCGCTTCAACCTTCTTCTCATCCTTGGCCACCCCACTGATGGCCCCATGGATATTCCCCACCGCCACCGACAGCCAGTCCACCCCGGTTTCATTCACAAAACGGCGTGCCTCCTCCGGGTCGGTGAACCCCTTCCCACTCTGGAACAATTCCTCATACGGCGGTAACGGTCCCGCTTCATGCCCCAGAACCGCTCCCAATTCCGCTTCCACACATATACCCCTTTTCCTTCCCCTCCCGACCACTTCCTTCGTTACAGCGATATTCTCCTCCAGAGGCAATCTCGACCCATCAATCATCACCGAATGGTACCCCAGGTCCATGGCTTCCTCAACCAGTGCCGACCAGTCCACCCTTTTCCCCTCTTCATCAATCACCGGGACATGGTCCTGATGCAATCGTGTCAACGCCGGATTGCCAAAACGATCGTATTCCCTCTTTACCGCCTCAAAACTCTCTGCCCCAAAACGGGTAATATCCGGGCGTGACACCTCCAGTAAAGCGAAGGTTTTGCACTCCTCCAGTGTCTCAACAATGGTTTCCACCATTGGTAAATACGCCACATTGAAGGCCGGAATCAAAACATGCTCCCGAAAAGCAACCCTCATAATCTCCTGCAAAGAAACTTTCCCTAACTTTTCCAAATCTGCCATACACAGACCCCTTTCCCGGTTTTTTCTTCCTTATTGTATCATGTCTCACCAAGAAACCATGAATGCCAGAATTACCCGATAACGCCAACCCCTTCCCTCATCACCCAGAAGAAACACCTGTATCCCAGAAAATCGGGATGGACCAGAAGGGCAAAGGCAAGCACGGAATCAATCAAAGCATAGAAAATGGAAGACGGAACCACTTATCAGGAAGGACCAATTGATATTCCGGACAGCCAGAAAACGGAAAAGCTCTTTATCTCCAATTGCCGTCAAATAGATCTTGAGAGGAGAATGAATCACTCAAGATTCTGTAAATCATGGTGGGCGAAAGAGGACTTGAACCTCTGACCCCTTGCTTGTAAGGCAAGTGCTCTCCCTCTGAGCTATTCGCCCACTGGGGGAATTATACCAGGTCACGACTAAAAGGTGAAGAGCATTTTGAAAAACCGTGACTCGTTAAAATTCCCCACCCATGCGTGCTCAATCCAGGTGGAAAACTTCCTCCATTTCGGCCCACCACTCGCCTTCTTTGCGTGAGGGAAGAGGTTCCTGGCAGGGTTTACAGAGGGACCACCATTCCTGGGTCACTGGATCGGCGGCCATTTTTTTCATGTCTTCTTCGTAGTTATCCCCGGTGTATTCGAAATAACCGAAGAGATATCCATCGTGGTAAAAGATCGAATAATTCCGGATGTTGCATTCCTTGATGGTTTTCAAAACCCCTTCCCAGGGGTTAGCATGAAGCCGTTTGTACTCTTCAAGTTTTTCCGGTTTGACCCGAATTACCATACCGTAGCGCTTCATGATTTTTAGACCCCCTTTCATTTTTCTTTTCCCCATCCACCCTGGACGCAGCGGCAGAAAGCGTGATAATTGGCGCAAATCCCGCCCATGAGGGAGAAAAGCCCCCAGAAAAGGGGGCGGGTGAGAATATGGACCAGGCGAGGTTCTGATACTGGCAGAAGGTAAATCCCCCAGGTGATGAGAAAACACCCCCAGATGATGCAACCATGACCAAAAAGGAGAAGGAAAACCCGCTCACGATGAGTCACAGGAAGACCCCTTTCCGGTTTCGTTTTCCCCTATTTTACCAGATGACCAAAAAAGGGGGTTGTGTTACTTTTCCTCCGGGATATGGAGTTCGGCGAGAGTCTGACGTAACCACCGTAGCGACCGTTCGATGAGCGGTCCACCTTGGCCCTCGCATTCGATGCTGAGGAAGCCCTGGTAACCGGAGTCCCGAAGGAGGGTAAGAACGGTGCGGATATTTTCGGCGTTGACACCATCCCCCACGGCGGCGTGGCTGATGCCGATACCGGTGTCCTTCCCACGCAAAGCCTGGGCAAGACTTTCAGAGACGTCTTTCACGTGGACGTGTTTGATACGGGGCAAAAACCGGCGGCAAAATGCTACCGGGTCCTGTCCGGCGATGAAACTGTTACCGGTATCGAAATTGAGACCAAAGTAGGGACTATTAGCAAAGTTAAGCATTTTTTCTAAAAGGTCGGGGTTAGTGGTGAAGTAGCCGTGAACTTCGATATTTACGGTAATTCGATAGCGTTCGGCGGCTTCGATGATACTCCCGTAAGCCCGCTTCATCAGGTCCAGGGCTTCGGTTTCGCTCATTCCTTCCGGTTTCTTGAGGCCGTCGGTGGTGGCGATGTTGGGGCAGTCGACGAGTTTGGCCCAGGGAAGGGATTTGAGGACGTAGGGTACCCCATAATAGAGACCCTCGTTTCCGGAGAGAGGATAAGCAGCGTCAAGCTGGGAAAACCGGACACCGTACCGTTCCATCGTTTCCCTGACCCGCAGGGGGTCTTCGGCAAGAGAAATATGGGGGAAATACCCCAAACCATGAATCCAGGAGACGCCGTCGATGAGACCGGCTTCGATGTAGCGGACATCGTTCTTTTGCGCCCACTCCAGGGCTTTTTCAAAGCTAAAGACCGCCGAATTGAAGGCATCGGTATGGAAACTGATTTTCATGATGATCCCTCCCTATTTTTTGCCCTGATAGGAACTGAACACGCTCACGGCCAGAGAAGCAATGATGAGAAGGCCAAAGGTGACTTCCTGAAAGTAGGGGTTAACCCGAAGCATGTTGAGGGTGTTGGAGATAATCCCCATGAGGAAAACCCCAAAGAGGGTGCCGATGATGCGGCCCTTTCCACCCGAAAGGGGAGTCCCGCCGATGACCACTGCCCCGATGGCCCGCAGTTCTATTCCGCTTCCGGTAGACGGCTGCGCTGCCCCGATGCGGGACAAAAGCACCATGGTGGCAATGCCCACAAAAAGGCCGTTGAGGAAAAAGGTGATGAGTTTGGTCTGGGAAACCGAAATACCCGAAAGGAAGGCTGCCGCAGGGTTACTCCCCACCGAGTAAATCCGCCGTCCGAGTTTGGTATCCGATAAAAGGAAGTGCACGATGAGGTATGCTCCGATACTGATGAGGAAGCTCAATGGAAGCACCTGCGCAACCCGGGTCATGCCGATGGTTTCAAACTGGCCGTAGATGGTCTGGAAACTCCCCTTGGTGATGGCCAGGGCTATCCCCTGAAAGACGCTAATAAAGGCCAATGAGGTGATAAAAGAAGGAGCACGGAAACCCCGGGAAGTGATTCCCACCAGAAGGCTATTGCCAATGGCCAAAAGCACCCCTACCAAAACAGGCAAGAACGTGGCGTTACTTCCCTTCATCATCATGGCCATCACACAGGAAGAAAGACCGATATTGGCTCCCACGGAGATGTCGATTTCTCCAGAAATGATGAGCATGGTCATGCCGGAAGAAACAATCCCCAGAACCGCCACCTGTTCCAGGATATTCATCAGGTTGCTGGTGGTGAAAAACCGGGGGTTGACGATCCCGGTGACCACTGCAAGACCAATTTCAACCACAAGGAGGAAGAACCACTGATTGCGCAAGAGGGCATTTCGTTCTTGCAGGCGATTGTTTTTCATCGACGCTCACACTCCGTATCCATTTATACCCCGATGAAGGCCCGGATAAGGTCTTCTTCGGTCACACTTCGGCTTTCCACGATGTCCACCATCCGTCCAGCGCGCATTATGCCAATGCGGTCGCTCATGGAAAGGAGTTCTGGCATGCTGGAGGAAATCATGATGATACTCTTTCCCTTTTCGGCCAATTCCACCATCAGTTCGTAAATTCTCTCTTTGGCCCCGATGTCCACACCTTTGGTGGGTTCGTCAAAGATGTACACCGAGTACGTATCCGGAAGCCACCGCCCGATAACCATCTTCTGCTGATTCCCTCCCGAGAGTTCCTCAATGAGTTGCGTCTCCGACTGGGTCGCCACCGCCAGTTTCTGGATGATATCTCTGGTGAGCGCTACTTCTTCTCGATGTCGCACCACCATCCCCCGGAAGAGGTCATTGTGCACCAGGGAGGCATTTTCCACCAGGTTCCTCCCCAGAAGCATGGCCAGTTTCCGGCGGTCTTCAGGAATGAGGGCAATGCCATGGCGGATGGCCTCCCGCGGGGAACGGATGAGGCATTTTTTACCCCGTAACCTCACTTCGCCACCATCAAGGGGTATCGACCCAAAGATGAGGTTAACGAGTTCACTCCGTCCTGAACCAACCAGACCCCCAATGCCAAAGATTTCCCCCTCCCGGACACTGAAACTGACGTCGTCAACCAGACCCTTTCTGGTAAGGCCCCGGACTTCAAACTGCACCTCCCCCAGAGGTACAGCCCGGCGATGAAAGAACGCCGAAGCATCCCGACCCACCATTTTGCGGACCACTTCTTCAAGGGTTACATCCTGAATGCGGTAAGTTCCCATGCTGGAGCCGTCCTTGAGCACCGTAACCCGATCCCCGATTTCGAAAATCTCTTCCAGGTAATGGGAGATATAGATGATGCCGATACCCCGCTCCCGCAGGGTCCGGATAATCCGCATCAGGGCTTCCTTCTCTTCCAGCCCCAGGGAACTAGTGGGTTCGTCCATAATGATAACCCGTGCTTCCCGGTAAAGGGCCTTGGTAATCTGCAGCATCTGCCGCTGTGAGGCCGAAAGGTTCTCCACCAGGGTTGCCGGCTCCAGCGGCAAACGAAGCGTGGCAATAATCTCCCGGGCCCTTTCCAGCTGTACCTTTTTGTCCACCACAAAGGAAAGGCGCGCCGACTGTTCGTTGCCCAGAAAAACGTTGTCCGCCACCGTCAGGGAGTCCACCAGTTCTGCATCCTGATACACCGTGGACACCCCCAGCTCAATGGCCTGTCGGGGAGTGAGAAAGCGAAAACATTGCCCGGCAATGCAGATTTCTCCCCGATCCGGGGCAATGGCCCCCGAAAGGATTTTTATCAGGGTGGACTTCCCCGCCCCGTTTTCACCCACCAGACAATGCACTTCCCCCCGGCGCAGGTCAAAAGACACCCCATCCAGGGCCTTATGGTGACCATAAATTTTGGTTACATCCCTGAGGGAAACAATGATGTCTTCGTCACCCATGGCAAACACCCCATCCCGGAGAGGGTAGAATCACCCTACCCTCTCCATCATCCATCAATACAGACCGTCGTACTGCGGGAAGTACTCCTTGGTCAGCTCAATCCATACCGGGTCAACGTCCCAGGGAATAACCTTTTTCTTGTCATCGATGGTTTCCGGCGTAATGGGGGTATTGGGCAAAAGAATCTGCTGGTTGATGTCTTTGATCTTACCCTGGGTGTAGGCATGGAGCGCCAGGAAGGAGATAAACCCTTCCCAACCAGGCGAAGTGGAAATGGAGTACTTGATACTTCCCTCTTTAATCAGCTCAATACCGTAGGGAGCACCATTTGTGCTGATTACCTTAATGGGGTTATTGAGCAATCCCCGCGCCTTCAGCATCCGCACCACGGCCGCTGCCATTTCCTCGTTGAAAATGAACAGAATCGAGAAATCATATCCCGACTCAATCAGGTCCTGGGCCTGGTCCACCGCCACGGTGGGGGTGTACTTCCCATCCCGCACGGCCACGATTTCGTTTTTGCCCAGTTCGGCCACCTTGGGCTCAAAGGACTGCCGGAAAATCTGCACCGGCACATGTTCAAAAAGGCCCATGATCACGGCGATCTTTTCTCCGGGGTAATTCTCCGCAATGTAGTTGGCCACATTTTCACCCATGGCTTTCCAGTCAAAATCGATGCAGGCCACCACATTATGCCCGGATTTCAGCACCTGACCCACATTGTCGGTCACCACCAGCGGTATCCCCGCTCGCTCACATTCCCGCGCAGCAATGGTAGCCCCATTGGGGTTGAAGGAAAAAATGCACATCCCATCCACCCCCATATTGACCAGGGTCTGGATGTTGGCAATCTCTTTCTCGGTATCGTAGTCCGAATTCAGCACCACCACGTCCACCCCGGCTAAACTTGCCGCATACTGGAATCCTTCCACATCTTTGCGGTACCAGGTATCGGGGCCCGGGGTCACATACCCATAGGTCAACTTCTTAGCCCACAGGGGTGCACTCCCCAGCAAAAGCACCGCCAGCACCACCACCATAAGCACCAAAACTAACTTTTTCATGGTTCGTTCCTCCCTTCCAATCAAAAGTTTTTCAAACCCAAAAAGCGCTTCTTGAGTCACTTCAAAAAGTATCATAGTATGGCCTCTCTCTTTTGGGCGATAACTTTTCGCTCCTCCATGTGTCAAAAAGGAAAACACTCCTGTGGTATAATTGTTCTCAAAAAAGGTGTCCAACTCGTATGGGTGCGTTAGAAATTTCATCTCCCTTTCCCGCCGAACGCGGGATTTCCAGGTACACTGTCATCATCGAACCACCGTATCCACCGGGATGGCGGATGCATCCCCATCGCCACACCCAGTGCGAACTGAGTCTGGTCAAATCCGGCAGTTGCACCATCCAGGCCGGTAGCAAAAGCTTTCACTTCCGCAAAAACGACGTAATGTTCATCCCCAGCGGTGTGCCTCATGATTTCTACGCCGAATCCCCCTCAGGGGTGGAATTCGTGGTCGCCCAGTTCTTCCCTTTTGACCATGACCTCCTGCACCATCTGGTCAATACCCCACCCATCGGCCACTTCCCTCTCCTTGAACTCTCGGCCAGCGTTTTCCTGGAATTCTGCCACAAACTCCAGCGGGAAATCGCCTCTAACCTCCCCTTCGCCGAAGTCCAGTGCCGGGCCATCATCGAAGAAATGATGGTGTTTCTCCTCCGGGGCAACACTTCGTTTTCTTCCTCACCGCTTTCACCTGACCAGAAACAGGTCATCGAAAACGCCCTCCGTTTCATGCACGAACACAGCCATGACCTCACCCACGTCAAAGAAGTAGCCCGCCTCTACGGCCTTTCTCCCCAGTACTTCCGCCGTCTCTTCAAACACTATGTCGGCGTTAGCCCCAAACAGTACCTGACCACCCTCAAAATCCAGCGCAGCAAGTGTTTGCTCCTCCATCACGAACACTCCGTCACCGACGTCGCCATGGGGCTTGGCTTTGGCAGCACCCAGCAGTTCTCCAAAGTCTTCCGCAAAGTCACCGGCCTGAGCCCCTCCACCTGGCGCAAAACCTATCTCTTAACCGACCCGGAACATACCCCCGTTTCCTCCCTCCCCACCCGCGCATAAATCTCACCCGGACACAATGGATCCTGAAACACGTTCAGGATGACGGAAATACCGTCAGTTCAGGACGACAGGGAATCCACCGGTCAGTTCAGAGTGATAGTCAAAATCCGTTATTCTAAACCAGCGAAGCCTTTTCAAACGT
>JABUEZ010000062.1 GCA_013314795.1 Candidatus Profundicultor aquiphilus
CTCTTTTGGAGAAAACCATAGAAAATACTATCGTTCTTCTTTACACTGGCATTGATGCCCTTTTTGGGAAAGCAGAGTACTTTCAACAGCGATTCAGTATTTCCGAAGAAGTGGCCAATTTTCTGGTGGAACAAAAAGTAAAAGGGGTAGGAATTGATGCCCCCAGTATCGATTCCTACCCCTTTGCAGCTCATCGTATTTTCCTTGCTCATGAAATCCCCATTTTTGAGAGTCTTACCAACCTGAAAACTATTCTGGGGAGACGGGCCACCTTCTTTGGCGTACCCCTCAAGCTGGTGGGGTGTTCTGGCTCTCCCATGCGGGCCTTTGCTCTTATGGACTAACCTTTGAGAGGCGTGAGCGCGCTTCCCGGAGCCAGTACTGGGCTGTGGTGTCTTTGGGTTGGAATTGCAGATATTTCTCTAAAGCCCAGACCGCGTTGTGGTAATCACCCACATTATAGTTGGCAATTCCCAACCAGTAGTAGGGCTTATCGAATTGTTTATTGGCTTCGATGGCCATTTTGAAGAGTTCAATGGCGTCATAATATTCTTTGCGTTCATAGGCCACCATACCCCGTTCATAGTTCTCCCAGGCTTCTTTTCCGTACTCTTTCCAGTTCTGGCACTTTTTCAGGAAATACTTGGCCTGGGTATTGTCTGGTTCGAGTTCAACCACTTTTTTCCAGGCCCATATGGCTTCGTCGAGCATGTTTTCCTCCTGATAGGTGCGGGCCAGCCAGAACCAGGCTTTGGTAAAATTGGGTTTTGTGGTTACCGCTTCAATAAAAAACTGGACCGCCTCTCCTTTTCGCCCCACCTGGTAGAGGTTATATCCCTGGTCAAACATTACCTGGGCATATCCTTCCGCAGAGACATCAAAACTATAAGTGGACGTCTCTGTGTCAATTGCCCATACCGGACTGATCGTCATACTGCAAAGAACAATGCTCAGCGTTCCCACCATCCAGAGCAGTCTTTTCATGGTTACAACCCCCTTTTCCTTTATTGTAGCACAATTTTCCGGAACCCGTGTGAATGGGGTTGATCGCCTCTTATGGTGACCTGTAATTTTTTCTCCTTTTGGGTTTACTTCTTCAAAAAAGTTGTTCTATAATAAAAACAAAGTTATGCATACGTTTTCATTACTGGAGAAGGGGGAGGGATTATCTTGTCCAAGGTAAAGATTTCCATCGGGAGTTGGGCTTACGCCATCGGTCCGTACGCGCAGAATCCGGTTCCTCTGGAAGAAGTGCTTTCCAAGTTGTCGGATCTTGGTTTTGATGGGATCGAACTGGGTGGATTCAAGCCACATGCGCATCCAGACCTCTATCCCACCAAAAATGACCGGAAGAAGTTGGTGGGAATGCTAGAAAAGTACAGGCTGGGTGTGAGCGCCTATGTTCCGGATCTGTGGAGTTATCCGTTTGCCAGCGGTGATCCGAAAGTGGTGAAGGCGTACGAGGACATGTTTGACCGGTCTTTGGAGTTTTGTGTGGATTGCGGATTCGAGAAATTGCGGGTGGACACGGTGAGTGGCACACCTTTTCCGGCCGACTGGAATTATCAGGAAACCTGGCAGCGAGTGGTGGAAATGTTCCGGAAATGCGCCGATAAGGCTAAGGATGTGGGAAAAGCAATTGTCTGGGAATTTGAGCCAGGTTTTATCTTCAATAAGCCCAGTGAAGTGAAACGCCTCCATGAAGAGGTGGGGAGGAGTAACTTCAAAGTGCTCTTTGATACCAGCCATGCTCAGATGTGTGCGGTGGTGGGAGCCAAACAAACCGAACCCAAAGAGACCTTGAAAGGCGGAGTGCTTGAGTTTATCGAACTGCTAAAAGGAAGAATTGGGCATGTGCATCTTATCGATTCGGACAACACCCTGCACGATAACGAGACCAGCACTCATGCTCCTTTTGGCACGGGGTATGTCGATTTTGCTTCGGTGATTCCGGCTCTGGTGAAAAATGGCTTTGACGGGGAATGGTGGTGCATTGACCTCTGTTTCTGGCCTAACGCCTGGGAGATTACCGCCGACTCCATCAAGTTTTTACGGGAGCTTTTTGCCAGGTTAGGGATGGCATAAAAAGGAGGAATTGGCATGGTTCCGGACAAAATGAAGGCCTGGGTTTTCTATGAACCGGAAGTGATGAAGTTTGAAGAGGTCCCGGTTCCCGAAGTGAAAGATGATGAAATTCTCATTCGAGTGAGAGCCTGTGGAATTTGTGGTTCAGATGTAGCCTATTACTGGGGTGCGTCCCCCCTTGAGACTCCAGACGGTAAAGGACCGCTCATCCTGGGGCATGAGTTTTCGGGAGAAGTGGTGAAGGTGGGCAAAATCCCCGCCGAACGTAACCTCTTCCAGGTGGGAGAGCGGGTTACGGCCAACCCGGTGCAGTACTGCAATGCCTGCGAAGTCTGTTACCGTGGCTTTGTCAACCTCTGTGAGAACAAAAAAGTTCTGGGTGTGTCCACCAATGGTGGTTTCGCCGAGTACGTGGTTTCGCACTACACCCATGTATACAAATTGCCTCCTACCGTCTCTTTCTCTGGTGGTGCTTTTGTGGAACCCCTGGCGGATGCGGTGTACGGGGTGAAAAATCTGGAGGTTGGTCTGGGTCAGAAAGTGGTCGTTTTCGGTCCTGGACCCATAGGACTTGCCGTGGTGGCCCTGGCGAAACGAAGTGGTGCTGGCAAGGTCATTCTCGTTGGAACGCGGGATTACCGTCTGGAAATCGGAAAACAACTGGGCGCCGATGAGGTTATCAACCCCAAAGAAAAATCTTCTCCTTACTATGTAGAAGACGTGGTAAAAAAAGTGGCCGAGTTGACCATGGGGAAGATGGCCGACCGGGCCATTGTGGTAACTGGGAGTAAAGAGGCCATGCAGCTTGCTTTAAAGGTTTCTGGTCGCCGGTCTACGGTGGTTTATTTTGGTCTCCCGGGTGCAAGTGATGTGGTGGAGGTCCCGGCCCTGGAGTCCATTCTCTGGGATAAAACCATCCGTTTCTCGTGGCTGGCACCCTTTACCTGGGTAGAGGCGATAGAAAGTATTGCCAGCGGTCTTGTGGATGTGGAGAAACTCGTTACCCATTCATTTCCGCTAGAGAAGTTGCTTGAGGCTTTACAGGTGGCTCGGGAAAAGAGGGGGAATCCCCTCAAGGTGATGGTGACCATGTAGAGGGAGGTGAGAGAGGGGGAATTGTCAGGTTTTGAGGTGTTCTATCCTTGGTTTTCTGGGTAAAATTTGAGAAAGGGGGGTAGTTCATGAAAAAACTGATTGTGCTTCTTCTGGTTCTGGTTTTTGGATTAACGGGGGTTGCTTGTGCTGAGGACGTGGTGTTGAGCGTTTTGAGTGGTGAGTATACTCCGGGGCACTGGATCTATGAGCTGGCTCAGAAAGATTTCACCGCCAAAACCGGTATTCAGGTCAAATTTGATTTCGTGGCCTGGGCACAGTACACAGACAAAATCCTCGTTACCCTCTCGGCGCATGACTCGAGTTACGACATCATCATCGGCGACAGCCAGCTTCTCGGTGCTGCGGTCAGCGGAGGGCACTACGTGGAACTCACCGACTGGTTAAAGGAAAACATCGCCTTCGATAAGCTGGCTCCAGTTCCTCAGAAGCTCTACGGTGAGTATCCTGCAGGGAGCGGTCGATTCTACGGTGTGTCGGGAGTGCTGGATGTCCCCGCTATTGGGTACCGCAAGGACCTTTTTGAGGATCCCAAGGAAAAGGAAGCGTTCAAGGCCAAATACGGATACGATCTTGACATTCCCAAAACCTGGGAACAGTTGCGCGACATCGCTGAGTTTTTCACCCGTCCAGAGCAGAACCTCTATGGACTGGCTTACTGGCCAGCCAAAACATTTGACGCTGTGACCATGGGATTCCAGCCGGTTATGTGGAGTTTTGGCGCTGACTACCATGCTCCCGACAGTTACGAAGTGGAAGGATATTTGAATAGCGAAGCTGGGGTCAAGGCTCTGGAATTCTATGTTAGTCTCATGAAGTTTGCCCCTCCGGGATCGGAGAATTACTACTGGAACGAATGTACTCAGGCTATATCTCAGGGTCTGGTGGCTATGGCGTTCCAGTGGGGTTCCTGGTGTGAAGGGTTTGTGAATCCGGCCACGAACCCGCAGTACTACGACAAGATTGGATTCTTCCCCTTCCCGGGCAAAATGGCCGAGGACGGAACCATCCGCCAGTTCGCCACTCACGGTGGTCAGGGACTGAACATCGTCACCTATGGGAAGAATCGAGATGCAGCATATGAATTCATCAAATGGTGGTGCAGTGAAGAGACTCAGAAGAAGTACATGGAGATGGGTGGCGTACCTATTCTCACCGATCTTTTGAATTCTCCTGAGTTCCTGAACGCCAAGCCCTATAACAAAGCCATGGCTGAAAGTTTCAAGTTTGTGAAGGACTTCTGGACCATTCCAGAATACGCCGCGCTCCTTGAAGTAACGCAGAAATACTGGTCGGCAGCCTGTGCAGGGATGATGAGTCCCAAAGAGGCTATGGATGCAGTGGCCAAAGAACATACACAGATTCTGAAGGACGCAGGATATCTGAAGTAGAGGCTGATTGCTTTCCCCTCCCGGTTTTTCCGGGAGGGGAAAGGGAGGGTTTACCATGGACGGAAAGGCAAAAGCGATGCATCAAAAGGCCCTGGGAGAGTACCGTCTGAAGCTGTATTTCATCGGGCCGACACTTTTGGTGTTAATCATCATGAATATTTTCCCTCTCATCTGGTCTCTGGGCTTGAGTTTTACCAATTATTCTTCTCTGACGAGTAAACAGATTTCCTTTGTTGGTTTTGCCAACTACAGCCGCATTCTTCGTGATCCGTTTATCTGGAAGTATTTCCAAACTACTGCCCGGTTTGTGATTGTTGCGGTGGGGATTGAATTCCTGCTCGGTTTTGGTCTGGCTTTATTGTTGAAGGAACAGTTCAAAGGATGGGGTTTGGTAACCACGCTCATTCTTGTTCCCATGATGCTTTCGCCTGTGGTGGTTGGTCTCTTCTGGACCTTTATCATGGATGCAAACTTTGGTGTGCTCAATTTTCTCATCAGTTTGTTCGGTCTTAAGAAAGTCCTGTGGCTGACGAATCCCCATATTGCGCTCTATTCGGTGGCTCTGGTGGATATCTGGATGTGGACTCCTTTTGTGATGCTCATTTCTTTGACCGGGCTTCTGGCAATCCCAAAATCCCTTTATGAAGCGGCCGATATCGATATGGCTTCCTGGTGGTTCAAATTTCGGAAGATTACTCTTCCGCTGGTGTCGCCACTTCTGGTGCTGGCGGTTCTCTTCCGGGTCATCGATGCCTTTAAAATGTTTGACCTGGTTTTCATTATGACTGGTGGGGGTCCGGGAGATGTCACCGAGACGGTTTCCATGAGCCTGTATCGTTTGGCTTTTAATAAATTCAAGACCGGTGAATCCTGTGCCATGGCATATATTATTCTGATTCTCATCATCGCTTTGAGCAATCTCTTGATTCGCTGGATTAATCGGACTAAGGCCGCGTAAGGAGGTAGGGACATTGGCTCGGAAAATTATTAAAGGAGTCCTGATAGGATTGGCACTTTTTTTCTTCCTTTTTCCTATTTACTGGATTGTGGCCACGTCCTTCAAGCAGTGGCCGGATATCTTTGCCATACCGCCCAAATTTATCTTTACAAGTACCGCATTACATTATAAAGCACTTTTTAATCTCAACCTGGAGGAAATGGCCAAATTTGGCCAGGCCGGGAAGTCTCTTTTTCCGCCCCGTTTTATCAACAGTATCATTATTGCTGGACTGAGCACGCTTCTTTCGGTGGTGCTTGGGACCTTTTCCGCTTATGCTTTTTCTCGCTTTAAGGTCAAGGGGGAGGGGGATCTCCTGTTCTTTATTCTTTCTACCAGGATGCTTCCCCCGATCGTGGTGGGAATCCCCTTTTTTGTGCTGTATCGGGCTTTGCACCTTATTGATACCCACGTGGGGTTGATTCTCATCTACATGACTTTCAACCTCCCTTTTGCTGTATGGCTCATGAAGGGATTTATCGATGAAATTCCCAAGGAATTTGAAGAAGCAGCCATGGTTGATGGGTATACCAGGTGGGAGGCTTTTTTGAAGGTAATTTTGCCCCAGGCTCTTTCGGGAATTGCTGCCACGGCGGTCTTCTGTCTCATCACAGCCTGGAATGAGTTTTTCTTTGCTCTCATTCTCACTTCGGAAAGGGCTCGCACCGCTCCACCTTCCATTGCTGCGGTTCAGGGGACCTCAGGAATTAACTGGGGGCAGATTGCCGCCGGGGTAACGGTGTTTCTCGTTCCGGTGGTGGTGTTCACTTTTCTGGTCCGGAAGTACCTGGCCAGGGGGTTAACCTTTGGGGTTATTAAACGGTAGCGAGGCGCTGACCATGGAAAGAGTTCGAGTCGAGAATCTCTGGAAGAAGTTCGGAGATGTGGAAGCGGTAAAGGGAATCCAGCTCTCGATCGAAGAAGGAGAGTTTACCGTTTTTCTTGGCCCATCGGGTTGTGGCAAAACGACTACATTGCGAATGATTGCCGGTCTTGAAAAACCGACTTCAGGGGCCATCTTTATCGCCGGGAAAGAAGTGACGGCTCTGCCGGCTTCCCGAAGGAATATCGCCTTTGTTTTTCAGAATTATGCGTTGTATCCTCATCTCACGGCTTTTGAGAACATTGCTTTTCCCCTCCAGGCTCAACGGTATCCGAAAGAGGAGGTTGCCGAACGGGTTCGTCAAGTGGCAAAAATCCTGGGCATCGAACATCTTCTCAAGATGCGCCCCCATCACTTAAGTAGTGGTGATATGCAGAAAGTAGCCCTGGGAAGAGCCATGGTCCGCCGGCCTCAGGTGTTTCTCATGGATGAACCGTTAAGTGGGCTTGATGCCAAACACCGGGAAGAAATGCGAGCAGAGCTGAAGAGATTACACATGGAAATCGGGGCAACCACCATCTATGTGACCCATGACCAGGTAGAAGCCATGGGGATGGCCGATAAAATTGTGGTGATGAATGAAGGGGTGATCCAGCAGATTGGTTCCCCTCGGGAAATTTATCTCTGGCCCGAGAACACCTTTGTGGCGCATTTTATCGGTAGTCCGGGAATGAATTTTATCCCTCTTTCGTATGTGAATCGTCAGACCGGATTTCGCCTGGAGGACGGTCAGACATTTGCCCATGAAGGGCTGGGGCAAATGGTGGAAAAGGCGGGAGTGCGAAATTTAATTCTGGGAATTCGTCCTGAGTTTTTGAGTGTATCTCCGGAGGGGGAAATCAGGGGTACTGTAATCAGTGTTGAACCCCTTGGCTACAAAAATCTGTGTGCTGTGGAAATAACCCCCGGAAAAATTGTCCGGGTGGAAGACCCGGAAAAGAGGAATTTTCAGGGAACGGTGCGACTGAAGGTCTCCTGGGAAAGAGCGTGCCTTTTTGAGGTAGAAAGTGGAAAGCGCTTGAAGTGGGGAAAAGAAAATGGCTGAAGTCCTTTTAGAGAATGTGGTGAAAAATTTTGGGAAAATCAAGGCTTTGCGTGGGATTCACATTGAGGTGAAGGATGGCGAATTTCTGGTTCTTCTGGGTCCGACCGGAGCGGGGAAAACCACCACGTTACGCATTGTGAGTGGACTGGAAGAACCGGATGAGGGAAACGTATATATTGATGGGGTGCTTATGAACGGCGTTGCACCTCGAGATCGGAACTGCGCCTTTGTGTTTCAAAATTATATTCTCTACCCTCACATGACCGTTTATGATAATCTGGCCTTTCCTCTCCGTTCCAGAATGTGGAGGGTTGAGGAAGGTGAAATCCGCAAAAGAATTGAAAGGGTTTCTTCCATCCTCAAAATTCAGCATCTTTTGAAAAGGAGACCAGATCGATTAAGTGGTGGTGAACAGCAGCGGGTCGCTCTGGGCAGGGCTATGGTGCGTAACCCCAGGGTCTTCCTCATGGATGAGCCGCTTTCCAATCTGGATGCCAAATTACGGGAAGAAATGAGAGTGGAACTCAAGAGTTTGCAGAAGAATTTGCATGCCACATTCTTTTTTGTGACTCATGACCACGTGGAAGCCATGACCCTGGGAGACCGGGTGGTGGTTCTGAACCAGGGCCTGGTGATGCAGGTTGGTTCTCCAGAGGAGGTGTATGCGCGTCCTCATAACCTTTTTGTGGCTCGCTTCATAGGGGCACCGGAAATCAACCTCCTGGAGGGAGAAATGGACGCCGGATTCGTCCGTTGTCGTTCCTTGAGAGTTTCCTGGAAGATAGAAGATTTCCCCTTTTTGAGGGGAATCTCGAAGATACCTGAAAAGGTGTTTCTGGGTGTGCGGCCAGAAGATATTCTCCTGGGAGTAGGTAGCGAGAGAGGAGAAGTGTACCTCATTGAAGATCTGGGTGTTGATAAGGTGGTGCGTCTCAGGGCTGGTGAGGTACTGCTGCGGGTGAGAATATCCCAGGAAGCGCCTGTACGGGTTGGAGAATCCGTCAGTTATGATTTGCGGAGGGAAAAGGTTATCTTTTTCGACCCGATGACGGAAAGGATTTTGACCTGAGGGATGGGTCATGGAGAGGAATAAGCGGAATGGTCGGGTAACCATTAGGGATGTGGCCAGAGAGGCGGGGGTGTCGCAATCCACGGTATCTCATTTTCTCAATCACACTGCCTCGCTTTCGCCAGAAACCAAACAGCGGATTCGAGAGGCGATCAAAAAACTTCATTACCGCCCGCATCTTGTAGCCAGAAATTTCAAAAAAAGACGAACCGCCTCGCTGGGTCTTTTCATTCCCGATATTACCAACCTTTTCTATGCAGAACTCTCCCGGGGTGTGGCTGACGCAGCTCGGGAAAAGGGGTATAGCGTTATCCTGTATTCAACCTCTTACCAGAGAGAAATGGAAAAAAGTTTTATCGAGCTCGTGGAGCAGGGCCAGGTGGATGGAGTGGTGGTTTCCTATAGCCTGATTGAGGATAGTCTCTGGAACCGGCTGTTTGATTGTGGTGTGCCCCTGGTTCTGGTGGATATTTATCCCTTTACGTCTCGGTATCCCTCGGTGGTTATGGATAACGAAAAGGGGATGGAGATGGCTATTGACTATTTACACGGTCTGGGGCATACTGAAATTGCATATCTGGGAGAACCACCGTATGTTTTGACCTTGGTAAAAAGACAGAGGTCGTTTCTGGCGAGCATGCAGAAGCGAGGTTTCTCTGTGAAAGAAAAGTGGGTTCTGGTGGAAGAAAGAACCCAGCTAAACCGGGTGGAAATCGGCTTTTCCTTAGGGAAGCGTTTGCTTCAGAACCAGTCTTTACCGACCGCAGTGGTGGCCAGTTCTGATCTGGTGGCCATCGGTGCCATGAAGGCATTTTTGAGTGCGGGAATGAAAATTCCGGAGGACATTTCGGTGGTCGGTTTCGATGATATTCTCCTGGCTTCATATTTTCATCCTTCCTTGACCACGATTCGGCAGCCCAAGTATGAGATGGGGAAGATGGGAGTGGAGTTTTTACTGAGGCTGGTCGAGGGGGAGAGTGCGTTCCAGAACGCGATCCTCGAACCCTTACTTGTGGAACGCAATTCCTGTCGGAGATTGCAATGAAGGGAGGTGAAAAAGGGAGAAAAAAAGCTATTTTAAGGGTGTATTTTTAAGAATACATATGACTCAAGAAGGGAGGGTTTTCTGGCATGAGGAAACTCATATGGTTTGTGGTTTTCTGTTTGATGGTTGGTTTGTGGGGAAGTGTGGCTTTTGCAGAGGAAGTAACGCTCACCATTACCTGGGCAGGCTGGGCGCCGATGGATACGCTCATTGCCCTGGCCGAGGATTTCACTGCCGAAACGGGAATAAAAGTGAAGGGGGATCCTGTTCCCTGGCCCCAGTACCATGACAAAGTGTTTACTGAATTTGCTTCCGGAAAAACCAGTTTTG
>JABUEZ010000063.1 GCA_013314795.1 Candidatus Profundicultor aquiphilus
AGTCTCTTTAAAGCAAAACAGGTTGGTTTCCAGGTAGAAGCACTCCTCACCATGTTGAGCGACCAGGGTGACTTCACCGCAGGGTATCGCCTGTCTCTTCCCTTTTTGCGTCGTCAGGCTGAGGCGATGGGTATACCGCTCTTTTACGAACACGCCTCCTGGGGAGACTATGAAAAGCATTTTTTGCGTATGCTCTCTCGTTTGCGAGTAATGGGTATTGAGGGTGGCATTTTTGGAGACATTGACCTCTGGCCCCACCGGGAATGGGTGGAAAAGGTGTGTGCGGAAACTGGTCTAACTCCTTACCTTCCTCTCTGGGGGAAAGAGCGATTGGAAGTGGCTCGAGAAATTGTCGATAGTGGTTTTGAAGCATACGTTGTGGTGGTAAAGGATCAGTTCTTGCCGCCTTCTTTCCTGGGTCGCCGTTATGACCTTAAGCTGGTGGAAGAACTTCAGAATCTTGGTGTGGATGTCTGTGCCGAAGAAGGAGAATTCCATACCGTGGTAGTCAACGGTCCTCCCTATAAGTATCGAGTACAGTGCTCTTTTGGAGGAATCAGGAGAGAAGAGGGATGTCACATTTTGGAAGTCGAGTGAAATTCGGTGTTCGTGGTAAAATAAAAAAGAGTTCTGGAGTCGTTAGGAGTTAAGGTGGGATGGCGTTGAAGCCACGGGTCAAAGTTCTCCATACCGCTGACTGGCACATTGGTCTTTCTTCCTGGAAGACTCAACGAGAGGTTGAACGTCTGGAAGAGCAGAAAGAGTGTCTGGACGAGATGCTTGCGGTGGCAAAAGAGGAAAAGGTTAACCTTGTTGTCCACGCGGGCGACCTTTTTCATCACTCTTATCATCCTCCCAAAGAAGCCATTCGCCTTGCTGTAGATACCATCGATGCTTTTACCCAACTTGCACCATTCGTGTGGGTGGTAGGGAATCATGACTGGTACGCGGTGGAGCCGTTACGAAATTTCTTCCCAGAAAAGGTTGTGGTCATCAAGGATTTCGCTGTGCGACACCTCGAAGATATTGGGGTGAGTATCTTTCCCCTTCCTTATTTGAGCCTGGCGCGCTTTTTGGGAAGCGGTCCAGGTAGCGAGAGCCAGAGTTCTGCCAGAGAGAACATCCACGGTTACATGGAGAAGTGGAAAGAAAGTCGCCGTTCCTTCTTCTGGAATATTCTGGTGGCTCATGTGACCATTGAAGATCTGGCCTTGCACTATCTCGAAGCCAATGCCAACCGGGAAGTTTTCCTAAAAAAAGGAGATCTTCCTTCCTTTTTTCACTATGGTGCTTTTGGGCATCTCCATGACATGATTCCTCTCCGAGAGCCATTTCCCATCCAGTATCCCTCTTCGCTCGTTCCCGATAATTTCAAACAGGCGGGAAAAAAAGGTGGGGGATTCGTAGTGGTAGAACTTTGTGAGGGAGAGCAGGCCAAAATCACACCCCACTTTTTTGAGAGTTCTCGCCTTCTGAGTTTTGATCTTGAGGAAAAGGTGGATAAAAAGGCAGTGCAGGCTATGATTGAGGAGCATCTCGGTCCCAGGAGGAACTACGTTCGCTTGCGCATTCGAGAGGAGATCATGGATGCCGAGTGGTGTCGGAGTCTCAAGGAGTTGCAGGGGGAAAACTGGAAGGTGGTAATGATGGAAGTGATCCCCAGAGAACGTGAGTCAGTGGAGGTAGAGGAGCCGGTGGAATTAGGCACCATCCCCCAGCTTTTTTCCCGGTTTTGTCAGGATAATAATTTTCCCAAAGAGGTGGTGCACCTTTTTGAGTTCTACTATCGAAATGTGCTGGAGGAAGGGGAAGCGGAGTGAGGCCGATACGACTCATAGCACGCAAATTTCTGGGTCTTGAAGATGTAGAAATACGTTTTGACCAGGGAGATCTTTTTGTGGTTGTCGGTCCCAACGGGGCTGGTAAATCCTCCATCCTGGAAGCGCTGTTTTTTGCTCTTTATGGTCGGGGTATCAGGGTGGAGCGGGGTCGCCAGGAACTTCTTCATCGGGGTTTTTCCAAAGATACCATGCGGGTGGAGTTGGAATTCTTTCTGGGAGACAGGTTCTTCCGGGTTATTCGGGAATTTTCCCTGAAAAGGGGAGGAGCTGCGGTTTTGGAAAGGCGGGAAGGAGAAATTTGGAAACCCATCTGTTCGGGGGAACAGGCTGTTAATAGAGAAATTGAAAAGATTTTGGGATTTGATGCCAGCACGTTCCGCTCTTCGGTTTTTCTGGCGCAGGGAGAAACTCTGAACTTTGTCGAAGCCACTCCAGCGGACCGTTTTCGCATTTTAAGCAGTCTTTTTGGTCTTGACATTCTCGATGTGGTTAGGGAGAAGGCAAGGGAAGATTTTAATCGCCTGGAGGGTGAAATCAATCCCCAAGAAGCGCGCCTCCGAATTTTAGAAGAAAAAAATCTGATCAAAGAGAAAGAGCATTTAGAGGAGGAAATAAGTCGGGTTCGGGAGATTTTGGCTGCGTTAAGGAGAGAAGAGGAACAGAGTAGGGAACGGTTGCAGAACCTGGAGCGCCTTCTGGTGCTTTCTCGTTCTCGGGAGGAAGAGCAGAAAAAAAGGGAAGAACTTTTGATCGAGAAAGCCATGGCCTGTGAGAAGGCTAAGGAGGATCAGATTATTGTTGAGGCTCAGCGAGTGAAACTGGATTTCTGGCAGCCATGGCAGGAGTGCTTGAGAGATGTTCGAAAGATCGTGGAAGGAATCGAAAAGGGCAATATGAAACTGGAGGAGATAAAAGCCGAAGAAAAAAATACCTGTTCTCTGCTCGAAATCAACCAGGAGAAGAAGAAAGCCCTGTTAGAGGAACTCAGCGGTTTTCGAGAAAAGGAAAAGGCCTTTAAGGGACTTGTGCCTGCGATTGAAGAGATTAAAAGGCTCAAACCTGAAGTCTCTTTTCTGAATCAGGGGATTCGGGATACTCGGGAAAAGTTAAGCGAATTACAAAGAGAAAGCTCTGCCGTGGAAAAGGAATCTGAACGGCTTGAGAAAGAGGTTCTTGTTCTGGGAGAGCGCCTCAAGGCTTTGGAGGAAGAAGTTTTGGATCTCAGAGAAAAAGAAAAGGTAGCAGGACCTCTTTATGAGCAGTGGTTTGGTTACCTTAAAGATCTGGAATCCCTACGGAGAGAAGAGAAGAGATTGAATGGTGAGGGAGAAAGATGGAGGAAGGAAAGGGGAAAAATTGTTGAAGCTCTGAAAAAGGTAAAGGAAGATTTTCAGGAAGTGCAGAGGAAGCAGGAGGCTTTTGAACAGGAATACCGGAAGAAATCACGAGCATTTATGGTGGAAACACTACGGAAGGAATGGGCTGAAAATGGGGTTTGCCCGGTTTGTGGAACACCTGTTCCTTTCCAGGGAATTGAAAAGGAGGAACACATTGATTTCCTGGAGTGGGAGACCAGTTACCGGAAATTGCAGGAGGCAGTAACACGTTTTAAAACTCAGATGGGACATCTGGAGGAGCGTCTCGAAGAAATTTCCAAGGAAGAGGAACGTATCGCAAGAGAGCGAGAGAGAGTTGGGTTAGAAATTGGTGAGAGAGAACGGCAAAAAAGTGGAGTTGAAGCAGAACTTCGGCAGATTTTGAAGGATTTGAAATGGAAGGAAGAAAAATTCAATGTGGAGATATTGCGAGGAATCATTCGGACCAGGGAAGGGGAACTTGAACAGGTGCGGCGCCAGCATGCCGAGGGGGAAAAAGAGTTAACCCGGCAAAAGGAAAAGCAAGCAAGCCTTAAAAACCGTGAAGCTGAGTTGATTGCAAAGCTCCAGGAGATGGAAGAACGGTGTAGGGAACTCGATGGAGAACTGGAGAAACAGAGAAAGAAAGTTTCGGTATTCCTTCAGGAGATGCGGATAGAAAGCGAGATTTCCATGGCGGAAGTCTTCTTTGAGGAGGCTTTTGCAGCCATTACCGAGCAATTGGATAAGCTTGGGAAAGACTTGAATGAGATGCTGGTGGAGGAGCGGGGAATAGAGGAAAGACTTCGAAATTTGGACGAGAGAAGAAAGGAACTGGAGAAGGAGCTCCTTCTTTTGGAAGTGGAACGGGAACGAAGCGAAAAAGAAGAAAAAGCAAGGAGAAACCTTTTCCAGCAAGAACTGGAGTGTCTGGGATGGAGTGAAACCTATTTCCTCGAGTTTGCAGACAAAAAGAGGGGAAACTGGCAGGAATACCTGAGTAAAATTGAGGGATCCTTGCGGCAGGTTGAAGAGAGAATTGCATCTCTGGAGGAGGAAGAGCAAAATCTCGTCGATAACTTAAAGATAAAGGATGAGACTGTGAAGCTTCAAGAAGTGGTGGAGGAAGAAAAGAAGCGGTATGGCTGCTTGCGAAACGAGGTGGGGGAGAGAGAAAACAGCTTGGGAAGACTCAATGCTACATTGGAGAACGTGAATGCGGAGCTTAGAGAGTGGCAGGAGTTAGCTCGGGAAATTGCGGAAAAGAAAAGAAAGAGAGAAATACTTGAACAACTCCTCACGGCGCTTGAGGCCCGGAACTTTAAGAATTATCTTCTGGCAGTCCTTTTTCAAAAGCTGGAGGAAGAAGCTTCCCAGCTTTTGTTTTTCCTTTCCGGGGAACGGTATGTGCTCCGGATGAAAAGCGAGGGTGGAAAAGCGCAAATGGTGGTGGTTGATCACCATTTTGGACAGGAGGAGCGCTTTCTCCATGAGTGTTCTGGTGGCGAAAAGACTTTGATCGCTCTGGCTCTGGCGCTGGCAATCTCTCGATTGTGGCTTAAGGAACGGGGACACAAAAGAACGTTAGATTGCCTTTTTATCGATGAAGGCTTCTCGCCTCTTGATCGGGAACATCTCGAGCTTGTGGCTGATGCCATCTTACGTTTGGGGAAAGATGGGAAAATGGTTGGCATTGTAACCCATGATTCGCTTTTTGCAGAATATTTTCCACTTCATTTGGTGGTAAGGGAGGGAAAAGCTTCTTGGAAGAAGAACCTCGAGTCTTTGCCGATTTCGTAGAGTTTTTCCGCCATGTTCATGCTCAGATCGATCACTGGGGTGATGGCGAAGATTCGTTTGCCCATGTTTCGCTCTTTGAGGACCATCTGCAGCCTGTTGCGGAGTTTGGAGAGATTGCAGACTGGGAAGGATGGCGAAGTACTTCGTATGGTGACACCGAAAAAGCCTTTTTTGTCGATGGACGAATGCGCATCCATGCTCGGATTCTTTTTGGAGAACACGTCCTTCTCCTTGGGGAACTCCTGGCAGGGTATGCCATCTGGGAGAAGAACCGGGGTATCTCCATGGGGTTTTCTCCTCAAAATCCACCCTCTATGGAGCGAGTTCTGGGGGCTCCTGAAGGGATATTTTGGGGAAAAGAAATTCAGAAACGGATTTTGAATCTCGGTGGAAACTTTGTGTTCAAAATAGAGGAATCGAGGCGTATTTCCCGGAGTCCACAGAACATTGAGACTTCTCAGCAGGCTCTTTTCAATGTTCTTTCTCGTTTGGAAGAACAGGTAACTCAACAACTTCTTCGCCAGGGTGTGCCGGTTATCAAGGATGGAGTTCTTCATCCCAATGAAGGCTTTGTTTTTCAACCGGGCGTAGGTCCGGTGGGCCTCGTCAAGCGAATTGAACAGCTTCCTCTTTCTGCGGAAAAAAGGGAAGCGCTGTTCCGCCTGGGTCGAGGACAAAGAACTCCTTTTTTGAGTTGTCCTCTTGGAGAGAACCTTCTCAAGGTATTTTCGTATCTTCGACTCACCGAGAGGGATGATCGTTTTCCCTGGAAGGGTCTGGTGCGTCTGGAGATGGTACTCCAGAAACAAGCTTTTCCGGCAATGAAGGGGGAGTTGGGGCGGTTCTTCGATCGTCTGGCCGGGTTTTTGCCCACTTTAACGGCTGACTTTCCTTGGCGGAGACTTCCAGAAAATATTTTCCCCATCATTGCTCTGGAGGATGCTCTGGGACAATTTTTTGCTTCGTCTTCCTGGATTCAATATCTCTGGACAAAGAGTTTGTGGAGGTAGTCTATGGTGGAGACAATGCTTGGTACAGTGACCGGCCTCAAGGAAGTGACGCCATATCGTTTCTGGATTCGGATGAATTCTTCAGTGGCCAGGGTCCTTGCTCTGGACGAAATTGTGAAAGTGCAGTACTCCTGGGGGAGAGATACTTTTCTTGCTTACGGGGTCATTACCGAAATCGTTGCTTCCTGGGATGGGACGATTTCGAGTGGCTACCAGGAAGAAGCCTGTTTTGAGGGCATTTACCAGGGGATACCGCTGTACCTGGGACAGGTTGTGGTAACCAGGGTTTTGAAACAGGAGGAGAATGACTGGGTTACCGTGGCTCCTTCCCTTCCGCCGCCGGTGGGGGAACGGGTAATGCGAGTGTCCTCAGGAGAAGTCGATGTAGCGCTGGGGTTTGACCAGCTCAAGAAGGGGAAAAGGGGTTTACCTTTTGGGGTGCTTGCAGGGGGAGAGGTGGCTTGTCTCGATCTCAAGTATATCCTGGGGGATAACGGTGCTCACATCAACGTGAGTGGACAATCTGGTGTGGCAGCGAAAACCTCATATGCGACATTTCTTCTCTGGATGCTTCTTTACTACCCCCGCAGTAATGCTATGGTTGATTCACCCTTTTCTAATACGCTCCTTGAGAGTCGGGCTATTATCTTTAATGTGAAAGGAGAGAGTTTACTTTTTCTCGATTACTGGAACCTGGAGTGGCAAAAGGCGCGGGATTCCTCAGGTGAGGAAAATCGCCAGTTCCAGGAATGGGAGGGGATGTTCAAAAGTTTCGGAGTGGAGCCCCATCCCTTTGAAAATGTGAAGGTAATGGTGGCTCCAAAAGATACCAGGGGAACACCGAATCTGGCGCGTTCCCGGAGTCAGGTTTCTGTCTATGGATGGGATATTCTCGATATCGTGGAACTGGGCCTTATACCCCTTATGTTTGATCCCGAAGAATTGGAGCGAAACCCCAATTTTAGTCTGGCGGTGAGCGTGATTGAGGATCTTTTCCGGGAACGCTACGACAGGTTGGTTGACGAAGCCAGAAAAGAGTTGAGCCAGCCTTCTTTATACAACGTGACCTTTGAGGTGGGGGGTCTAGATCGCCGGAGTTTGGTGCGGGTGTACCTTCACGCGGTGGCCCTGGCCGATGGGAATCCGGAAGAAGTTCTCCAGAGAATTGGGCTTCCCAATGATTGCCAGGATTTTGTGCATATGTTCCACGGTGTGGAAGACGAGGAAGAAGGAGATGTGGCTCAGGCACTGCAGCGAGAAAAAATTGAGGAGCGGACCATCCTGGCCATTTCTCGTCGCCTGCGCATGGCTCAGAAGGCTTTTCTTGGGAAACTCTGGCGGAGGATAGAGGTGGAAGCCTTTCGGGAAATCCAGAAAGTTCCTGAGCCATCGTACCGCATTGATTGGAATCGTCCTGGAGGGGTGACAATCGTTGATATTGCCAAGCTCGGTCGTTCTGGACAGGCTTTTGTGGTGGGAGCGATTCTCCGGGAAGTGATGTATGCCAAAGAGGAACAGTTCCTGCAAGAGCCGGTCTTTATCTATCTTGACGAGTTGAATAAGTACGCACCCCGGGAGGGGGGAGGTCCCCTGGGGGCTATCTTTCAGGATGTGGCCGAGCGGGGCCGGTCGTTCCGGGTGATTCTTCTGGGGGCGGAGCAAACTGCGTCTCAGGTCGATTACCGGGTGGTGACACAGGCGTCAACGATGGTGGTGGGAAGGCAAAAGCTAGCCGAGCTTTCCAAGCCGGAATATGCGCATCTTCAGGGAAATCTCCGGGAACGTGCTTCGGCGCTTCTGCCTGGGGAAGTGATCGTGGATCAACCCTTTTTGCGGTTGCCCCTTGCAGTCCGTTTTCCTCTCACGCCCTGGGCCACTTCCGAGGAAGACCGTGGTGAAAAGTATTCGAAAGATAGAATGGCCATTCCTGATAACCCCGAAGATTTCTTAAAAAGACTTCTTGAATAGGAGGTAGGACCATGTATCGCGAGCTTTCGGTTAAAACTCGTCTTCGAGAAGAATGCGTGCCCATTACGGCTCTTGTTCAGGGAGTGGTCAAAGAAGAGGGAATTCGAGATGGGTGGTGTGTGGTTTATGTTCCCCATACGACTGCCGGGATAACCATCCAGGAAAATGCCGATCCGGATGTTATCGAAGACCTAATGGCAGGTCTTGATCGGATGGTTCCGCAAAATGCTCTCTATCAGCATGAGGAGGGCAATTCTCCTGCCCATATCAAGGCAAGTCTCCTTGGTTCTTCGGTTACGGTTTTTATTGAGGAAGGGAAGTTACTCCTTGGCACCTGGCAGGGGATTTTTTTCTGCGAATTCGATGGCCCAAGACATCGCAGAGTGTGGGTAAAGGTTTCAGGAATAAAATAAAACAATAATAGATTTCTTTTAGGGTGTAGAGAAACTCTTCGAAAGTTGAAATCTTTATAATCTTCACTCATAGAGCTATTTTCCACGTTACTGGTTTTCTTATTTTTTTTCTGTTGACTTCCTTGGAGAGGATGGTATAATGGGATAGAAAATTAAATCATTTATTAAATTGGGGTGTTCACCATGGCGCGGAAGGTACGAGAGCGTTTTTCCCTGCAAGATGTTACTGTCTCACTCTGGGAAGGTGGACGACGTCCGGTGGTGCCACTTATGGGTTATCCAGGTTTGCAATTGACTGGAACTACAATCAAACAGAATCAGTTTAACCATCTGGTTCAATTTCAGTCGCTGAGTCGGCTCTATGGCCGCTTCCGGCCTGATGCCATGTTCTTTATGATGGATCTGTCGGTGGAGGCAAGTGCCTTGGGATTACCGGTCCGTTTTCCCCTGGAAGAAACCCCTTCGGTGGAATTCCATCCGGTGCAAACTTTGGCAGACCTTGAACCTTTCAGGAGAATTGATATTCTGGGTGATGGACGAGTGATGGTGTACCTTGAAACCCTGCGCCATATGAAGGTGGCCTTTCCCTGTCCGATTGGTGGATACGTAATTGGCCCATTAACTTTGGCTGGACTTCTCGCTGGGGCAAATGAGCTGGCTGTCAAGAGCCTTCTTGAACCGGATTTTTTCCGTACGCTCCTTGATTTTTCTTTTCAGGTTGTAGTGCGGTACGCATCGGCACTCAGGGATGAGGGTGCCGACATGCTTATGGTTCTTGAACCCACGGCAGTTATATTCAGCCCGCGCCAGTTCCGAGAATACCTTGTGCCACTTTACCGGGAAATGGTGGGGATCTTTGATGATATCGAGATAATCCTCCATGTGTGTGGAAATACCACTCACCTTTTAGCTGCCATGGCCGACTCGGGGGTGGTGGGGTTAAGTCTGGATAGTGCGGTTTCCTTGCCTCAGGCAGCTTCGATTGTCGGAAACGATATTCTCCTCCTTGGCAATATCAACCCTGTGGAAATGCTTCAGGGTACACCTCAGGAAATCTACATCAAAACGTATAGACTTCTTGAAGAAATGCGAAACTTTCCCTCCTTTGTGTTGAGTTCTGGTTGTGACCTTCCTCAGGATGTTCCCATGGCGAATATTGAAGCGTTCTTTAAGGCAGGAAGAGATTGGAAAGGGGAAGAAAAAGCGGCGGGAAAGGCAATACTCCAAAAAAAATAAAAATCGGGCGGGTGAGGTGCAATTCCCCCGGATAGGGGAGGATTATGATCTGACGTCCGGAAATAAAAAACCGTGGATTCCAACGAACCCTCGCTTCTCAACTTTTTTCTTCAGAGACCCGAGCTCTGTGGTCCCCTTAGGAACATCAGGGTTTTATCCCCTCAGTTCGTTGAGATCTCCGATTCCTCAGAATCCACGGCTTACTGCACCACAGGTCCCAGCAAACCTTCTTCCTTCATCTCATGAAGCTGATTGGAATTTCTCCACTTCAACCTCATGCTTCAGAGCGAACCTTCTTCTTCCCTT
>JABUEZ010000064.1 GCA_013314795.1 Candidatus Profundicultor aquiphilus
GCCCATTCCATCGGGAACCAGGATTTCTGCCCGCCGCAGCACTTCCCGGAAACGGGAGTTACGGGACTGACAGGCCAGCATTTCGGGGTTGAGGGTCACCAGGTGAATTTTCCTCCCCTCTTTGACTGCTTCCCTCACCAGATTCACAATGGCTTCTTTTTCGAGTTCCGAAACGGAGAAACCGAAGAGATCCATGGTTCACCCCAAAAGTTGCAGGAAATCGAAGAGTTTTTCCCGCATCACTTGAGAACGGGTGGAGAAAAGCGCTTTCACCCCTTTACCTTTCTCCGCCAAAAGGTACCGTTTCTCGTATAAGCTCGTTAACGCTTCCGGAGAAACCCCTTCCAGAGAAAGAAGGTTCTCTCCGGAAAAAAGCGAAGCCAGAGCCCGAATTTTGGGGTCCACATCGAATGCCACCCAGGGAATTTCCAGCATGGTGGCCAGAACCAGAGGATGAAAGCGCATGCTGAAAACCATGCCCACTTCCCGAAAATAGGCGAATACTTCTTCGGATTTCTCAAAAGAGCGGCTCCGAACACCCAGGCGCGTGGCAAGGCCATCCACAAACTCTCCATCCAGTTCCCGGTGAAAGGCCACCAGTTCCATTTCCGGCACCCGGGGCAAAAGATCCCGTAGAGACCGGAAAAGAATTTCTTCTTTTTCCTTATCCACCGCCCGCAGGAATACGGCCACCTTCTGAGGCAGGTCCTTTTTTTCCGGAAGAAGGTCCTGGAGCAAAAAAACCGGATCCACCCCCAGCACCACCCGGGATGGCCTTGTTCCCAGTTGACGCGCCAGGTGGCAACTTTCCTCGTCCCGCAGAAGGAGGAACGAACGACGTAACACCCGGGAAACCATCCACCGGCTGAGGGCGCGCTTAAAGGGGCCCAGCCCGCATCCGTAAAAAAGAACAGGTTTCCCCCACAAAAGGGCAAAGCGAAGAATGGCAAAATAATAGGCCAGGGAACGGAAGCTGGTCACGTCCTGAAGGAGGCTTCCTCCCCCCACGATGAGGGCACGCGATTCTCTAACTTGCGCCAACACCCGGGGGAAACTCTCCCGGGAAACCACCTCCACCCCTTCGGGAAGATCGAGAAAAGGATGTGCACTCCGGCAAAGGACCCCACACGAAAACCGAGCACCCTTTTCTTCCCCCAGTTTCCCAATAGCGCGAATAGTGGCAAGGAGACTCAGCTCATCGCCCCAGTTTCCAAAGCCGTAATACCCGAGGATAAACAGGCGGGTAATACTACTCCCCCCAGCGCGAAACCCAGTGGTAGATGGCCAATCCCACCTTGATTACCACCCAGTAGACGAAGAACACCGCAATGCTGAGCGCCACGGCATTCCCAAAGCGCAAAAGCACAAAGAGAAACGGGGTATGGAGATGGGAGAACGAGTTCAAAAAGGTGGTGAACCCCACCGCCACCGCCAGCCACAGTACCACCTGGTAGGCTGGACGAAAGGCCGACAGGGGAAATACCGAAAGAAGCCACAATGCCGGATACCCGATCAGGAACTCCTTGGTTCGGGGCCGCATGAAGAGCATCCGCTCCAGCACCCCCCGCATCAGGCTCTCTAAACTCCCCGCCGGAAGAAGGGGAAAGTTGCCCGAACGGGTAAGGTAGAGCACCGCTCCCACCGCCACAATTCCCAGAATCAGGAGCTCAAACCGCTTGAGATGATCCAGGAAAAATTGTCCAATACTCATCCCTAACAGTCGGGATTTGAAAAGATAAAGAAGCACAAGAAGCGGTGGTAAGGCCAGAGAGACCTTCACCCCAAAGTACTGGTGAATGCGGAGCACAAACAGCCAGTGATACAGCCCCACCGAAACCACCATGGCCCCGGCAAAGAGGGTAAGAAAGGAAAGCACAAGGCCCTGAAGAATTTTCTCCTCTCTAAAGTTTTCCACACAGAGCACCACCGCCAGAGTGGGCACCACCACCCCGGCCCAGAGGCCCAAAATTTTCATCCCCCCAATGGGGTTTAAAAAGATACCAAGAAGGAGCACCACCAGGGAAACCAGAAACGGCGCCAGGTGAAAACCGAAGAAAAACTCCCAGAGGAGGAGCGTCATCAGTGCCACCGCCACAACAAAGAGGACCAGAATTAAGCGAGGAACCGCAAAGGGGCGGTTGGGGACAGCAACCCTTCCCAGCACAAAACCACTGCCACGCAGGGTTTCAAGAACATCCTGGAAATAGGTCAGGTTCTTTTCGATGCTTTTGGCCGAAGGGGGATCGGTAAAAGCCCGTAGGTACAGCAGTGCCACCGAGCGTTCTTTGACGGCCCGCAAGAATCGTTCTTTGGCGGTAGCCGGGGTATAGTTCTTCAGCTCATCGGAAGCAATGCTATGCACCCGGATTGTCCATTCAGGAATAAGGGAACTTAAGGTCGTCTCCCCTTTCTGGCCCACAAATTCAAGGTACCCGAAGAAAAGTTTTCGCTCTCGCAAAAAGGAAGCAAGATATTTCAAAGACGCCGACTCTCCATACCCAAGAACCGAATCACCCTGGAAGATCACTCCCTCGGCCTTCTCCCAGACCGGATCCTGGAGGAGTGTCTCCACCACTTCTGGGGAAAGGTCATACCGGTTGAGGGGGCGCAGCACCACCCGGAACCCGGCATCGGACAAAAACTGTACCAAATCCCGGTTCCAGCCCAGCCCCATTTTATCCTCCTCTTCAAAAAGCACGTTCATTCCCACGATTCCCTTTTCCGGCTCGTCCACCTTTTTCCCCAGGATGGTTAGTTGTCGGACAATGGTTTCCCGGAGTTTGGGATCGGGAACCTGAAAGTAGCGGTATAATGCCCCCCCGGCATAGGCCACCGGCACCACTTTACCGGTATCCTTGAGACGCCTCAGGGAGTACTCGTTCACCCCGATGGCTTCCACACCCATCTCCCGGAGTTTGGTCAAAAGTGCCAGCGAATCAACTCCCTGGGTTTTACCCAGCCATTCGATGTCATCCCAATCCACCACCACTTCCACCCGACGGGCGGCGAACTCCCGACTCACTCGAAAAGGCACAAAGGAAAGCCCGGTCCCCAGAGCAATGATACAGGCTATAAGAAGCAAGAAAACCCTGCGTTCCATTTATTCCCTCCACTCCTCGACCTCGAGCAATGCGTCTCCCACATCCACCGTGTCGTTCTCCTCTACATAGACATTGGTGATCACTCCGGGGTGTTCGATGGAAATCTCGTTTTCCATTTTCATGGCCTCCAGAATCACTGCCACCTGTCCGGCTTTCACTTCATCTCCCTTTTTCACATTCACCGCCAGAATTCGGCCGGGCATGGGGGAACGGATGGTGGTGGTCACCTTCAAAGCTTCACTACTTTTTTTCCCTTCCTGAACCCTGGTAATGTCCTTGATTTCAAAACCCTTTCTCTCACCCTCTTCGATGATTTCCATCACTTCCACCTGATACTCTTCTCCGTTGACTCGAACCCAGAATCGGCGCACCAGTTTCTACCTCCTCAAAAAGTGAACCACAAGACTTCCTTCCTGCAATGCTATCTCTTTCCAGCCCCGGTTTTTTCGCACCACATAAGGGCGGATTTCTTTTGGCGCTTCTTTTTCTTCCTTCAGGATTTCCGAGAGGACAGCCGCAATCGCCGCCACTACTTCCGGCTTCACCGCAACACCCATATCATACCGGGAAATTGCCATGCTTTTTCCCCCTCCTCCCCTCCCGTTTCGACCAGAAAACCTCCAGGGCCCGCACCACCTTCAAGCGGGTCACCACCGGGTCAATAACCTGGTCCACATAACCCCTCTTGGCTGCCTGATAGGGGTTGTAAAATTCCCTTCGGTACTGGTCAATGAGTTTTTCCCGTTCCACCTCAGGGTCCAGGGCTTTTTCCAGTTCCTGGCGGAAAATGATAGCCACCGCACCTTCGGCTCCCATCACGGCAATCTCTGCCGTGGGCCAGGCCAGGACTAAATCCGCCCCCAGATCCCGGCTACACATAGCCAGATACGCGCCACCATAGGCCTTGCGCACAATGACGGTAATTTTGGGAACGGTGGCTTCAGAATACGCATACAGCATCTTGGCCCCATGGCGAATAATTCCCCCAAATTCCTGGTTCGTCCCGGGAAGGAAACCGGGCACATCCACCAGGGTCAAAAGCGGTATCCCGAAGCAATCACAGAATCGGATGAACCGGGAAGCCTTATCGGCCGAATCGATATCAAGGCATCCCGCCAGGTGATAGGGTTGATTGGCCACCACTCCCACCACATGCCCACCCATCCGGGCAAACCCTACAATGATATTCCGGGCAAAATCCTTCTGCACCTCAAAGAAACTTCCCTGATCCACAATCTCCTGGATTACCTTCTTCATGTCGTAGGGCTTGTTGGGATTGGGAGAAACGATCTCCAGAAGCGCCCGGTTCTCTCTATCCATGGGATCACCGCTTTCCACAAAAGGCGGTTCCTCGGCATTGTTAGAGGGGAGATAGGTAAGTAACCGGCGCAGATCCGCGAAACACTCCTCTTCGTTCCGGGCAGTAAAATGGGCCACACCACTACGGGTGGCATGGGTTGCCGCTCCTCCTAACTCTTCAGCCGAAACCTCTTCACCGGTGGCCGCCTTGACCACCTGGGGACCGGTGACAAACATCTTACTCATGCCCTCCACCATGAAGATGAAATCCATGAGAGCCGGAGAATACACCGCTCCCCCGGCACAGGGACCGGCAATCACCGCAATCTGCGGGATCACCCCTGAGGCCTGGGTATTGCGCCAGAAAATCTGGCCGTACCCCGAAAGGGAGTCGATCCCTTCCTGAATGCGCGCTCCTCCGGAATCGTTGATGCCAATGATGGGTGCTCCCACCTTGAGGGCCATATCCATGATTTTGCAAATCTTCTTGGCGTGCATTTCCCCCAGGGACCCCCCCATTACGGTGAAGTCCTGAGAATACACAAAGACTGCTCTCCCGTCCACCGTCCCGAATCCGGTCACCACCCCATCGGCCGGAACGGCCTTTTCCTTCATCCCGAAACGCTCCGCCCGGTGTTCCACAAAGAGGTCCACCTCTTCAAAACTCCCGGAATCGAGGAACATTTCAATCCGCTCCCGAGCAGTGCGCTTTCCCGACTGGTGCTGTTTCTCAATGGCCTTCTTTCCTCCACCAAGGGTAAGGACATCATTTTTCTCTTTCAGTTCCTGAACCAGCTCTTCGATACGCTTATATCTCATACCTCTCCCTTTTCGTTCAAATTTCGTATTTACTACCAGATAACGCTGCCGAAGTCAAGGGGACTCCCGCGATGCCACTCACATCCACATGGACCACGCGAATTTCCACTCCGGTGAGATATTCCACCCGCTCCCGCAGATACCCCTGAATGAGCCGCCCGAAGTGAGCTACAGGAAAACCTCTCCGAAAAACGCATTCCACTTCCACTTCCATTCCTCCACCCAGGCGGTGCAACTCCACCCCTTCCACCTTCTCCACCCAGGGAAGATGGAGAAGGAGCAAGGCCACCAGAGACCGCAGGGCATTTTCGGTCACCACCAATTTACCCAGGTAACTGAACGGGGGGCGCACCACCGTCTTTTCATGCGAGGAATAGAACCACCGCCAGACCACCACCGGGATGATGTCCACAAAACCACCCCACAGGTTCCGCTTGATCTCCACCAGCGGAACCGGAATGGTGTGCTTCCCCTCGTTCTCCCGTGCTGCCAGGGCCATACCAATCTCATCGGGGCTGGCAAGGTCCTGAATCTCCAGGACTTCCTCCGGACAGGGAATTTCCAGCCGCTCACAGATTTTTTCCACCATGGAACGGGAAATCCCCAGCACCATGATCTTCTCCGGATTCAACTTCTGAATCGCCTTTTTGACCTCCTCCCGGTGGGAGGGGAAATAGAATACGGCGATTTTGGCCGCCCGAATTTTGGAAAGTTCCGCCTTGGATGATTTCCCGGCAATGATCCTCCCTTTCGAAATGAGCAGGCCGTCATCGATGATACAGTCAATGCCATACTCCTGGGCAATATGCGGGGCCCGGTAACTCTTGCCCGTTCCGGTGGGTCCTACCAGGGCATAGACTTTCATAGGCTTCGTTCCTTTTTCAAAAATGCTTCGATGAAATCATCGATCTCTCCGTCCATCACCCGGTTAACGTCTCCAGTTTCGTACCCGGTACGGTGGTCCTTAACCAGGTTATAGGGGTGGAAAACATAGGTGCGAATCTGGTTTCCCCAGGCGATTTCTTTGTGTTCCCCTTTGATTTCCTGGAGTTTTTTCTTCTGTTCCTCCCGATACCGTTCATAGAGGCGCGCCCGGAGGATTTTCATGGCCACGGCCTTGTTCTGATGCTGCGACCGCTCATTCTGGCACTGCACCACAATCCCGGTGGGAATATGGATGATGCGCACTGCCGAATCGGTGACATTCACATGCTGTCCTCCGTGCCCCCCGGCCCGGAAGGTTTCGATTTTCAAATCCTGGGGGTTGATTTCGATTTCCACCTCTTCACCCATTTCCGGAATCACGTCCACCAGAGCGAAGGTGGTGTGCCGGCGCTTATTGGCATCAAACGGGGAAATGCGAATCAGCCGATGAACTCCGTGTTCGGATTTCAAGTACCCATAGGCATACTCACCTTGAGCGATAAAGGTCACATGCTTGAGACCTGCTTCCTCTCCTTCCAGTTCATCGGTCACCTTCACTTCAAACCCCTTCCGCTCACAGAACCGGAGGTACATCCGCAACAACATCGCCACCCAGTCCTGTGATTCCACCCCTCCGGCTCCGGAGTGAATGGTCACAATGGCATTCCCTTTATCCTCCGGTTCCCGGAAGAGCATTTTAATATCAAGATCCACCACCTTGGCAAAGAGGTCTTTTGCCTCTTTCTCCAGTTCCAGGTACTCCGGCTCGGTGGGATCAAGAATGCTTCTCCACTCTTCCACTTCCTGCCATTTTTCCCTGAGCGCCTCGTACTCCTCCAGAATCTGCCGCAGATATTTATATTCTCCCAGGACCTGGACCTGTTCCGCCGGATCGTTCCAGAAATCGTCCCGGGACATTTTCTCCTCTAAGGTTTTAATCCGTTTCGATAGCCCTTCCTGGTCAAAGATACTCACCGATTTCGGTGAGTTTTTCGCGAATCACACTCAAAACATTCTCCATATCCAAGGGCATGGCCTTTCTCTCCCTTCTTCCTCAGTTCTTTCCACAACAGTATTTATATTTCCGCCCACTCCCGCAGGGACAGGGGTCATTCCGCCCCACCTTTTTCTTGGGCTTCTCTTTCTCTTCCTCTTTTTGTCGGAGAATCTGCGCACTGGGAGAGGTGGCCTCCGCGCGATTCGGTCGCTCTCCCTGACGCCCTTCCCGCACCACCTGAACCTGCAGCAGGTACCGCACCGCGTCTTCACGGATACTGGTCACCATATCCTGAAACATGGCAAAGGCTTCCATCTGGTACTCCACAAAGGGGTCCTTCTGGCCCACTGCCCGCAGGCCTATCCCTTCCCGCAGGTGGTCCATGTTATAGAGGTGCTCCTTCCAGTGGTGGTCCACCACCCGCAAAATCACATACCGCGCCAGGTTCTGAAAAACCTCTTTTCCCAGCTCTGCCTCTCGCTTCCGGTAACGTTCCGTGGTTACCGTAAGGACGATTTCTTTAAGCTTTTCCGGAGTCATTTCCGGAATTCTTTCCTGCGGTATCTCCAGGCGCATCCCGAAAAGGTCCTGGAGCCTGCGGTTCAATCCCTCCCAGTCCCATTCTTCCGGGTAGGTCTTCTCATCGGCATAGACCGAAACGACGTCCTGCACCACTTCTTCCAGCATTCCCATGACAAAGTCACTCAGGTCGTCTTCAAAAAGAATCCGCCGTCTCTGACTGTAAATCACTTCCCGCTGTTTATTCATCACATCGTCATACTGGAGAAGGGTCTTACGAATCCCAAAATGATACCCTTCCACCTTTTTCTGCGCCGACTCAATGGCCCGGTTTACCAGGGGATGCTCAATGGGGACTCCCTCTTCGATTCCCAGCCGGCTCATGAGATTGGAAATCCGCTCCCCTCCAAAAAGTCGCAACAGGTCATCTTCCAGGGAGAGGAAAAACTGCGACGAACCTGGATCCCCTTGCCGCCCAGCTCGCCCCCGCAATTGGTTATCAATCCGGCGGCTCTCGTGGCGTTCGGTCCCCATCACATGGAGCCCACCCAAGGCCTTTACTTCCTCCGCCTCCCGATCGGTTTCCTCCTTAAACTTCCGGTAGAGTTCCTGGTACTTTTCCCTGGCTTTCTGCATCTCCGGTTCTTCCGAAGGGATATACTGGGCAATCCGCCGGATCGTTTCCTCATCGAAACCCAGACGGCGCAACTCCTGCTTGGCCAGAAAATCGGGATTCCCTCCTAAAAGGATATCGGTTCCCCGGCCGGCCATATTGGTGGAGATGGTCACCGTCCCTTTCTTTCCGGCCTGGGCGATGATTTCTGCCTCCTTCTCATGGTGCTTGGCATTCAGCACCTGATGGGGAATCTTCCGCTTCCACAGGAGTTCGCTCAACCGTTCCGACTTCTCGATGGAAACGGTACCGACGAGAACCGGCCTCCCCATTTTATGCAGTCGCTCAATCTCCTGAGCTGCCGCTTCGAATTTTTCCTTCTCGGTCCGATAGATCACATCGGGTAACACCGTGCGCCGCAAAGGTTTATTGGTGGGAATCACCACTACCGGCATCCCGTAGGTATAGATGAACTCGTCTTCTTCGGTCTTGGCTGTACCGGTCATCCCGCACAGCTTCTCGTACATCCGGAAATAATTCTGGTAGGTGATGGAGGCCAGGGTCTGGTTTTCACTGGCCACCTGCAATCCTTCTTTGGCCTCAATGGCCTGGTGCAGGCCCTCACTGTAGCGCCTTCCGTGCATCAACCTCCCGGTGAACTCATCAACGATGATCACCTGCCCATCCTTCACCACATAGTCCACATCTTTTTTATACAGGTGGTGGGCTCTCAGGGCCTGGCGCACCAAGTGCTCCAGCGTCCCCTTCCCCGATTCCCCGTAGAGGTTATCAACGTGAAGGAGCTTTTCAACCTTGGCTACGCCTTCTTCCGTCAACCATATGGAACGGGTTTTTTCCTCGTAATCAAAATCTTCCTTGAAAACCAGCTTCCGCACCGCCCGATCCACTTTATAGTAGATTTCGGTGTCTTCCTCCGACGGACCGGATATGATAAGGGGAGTACGGGCTTCATCAATCAGGATACTGTCCACCTCGTCCACAATGGCATAGTGGAGCTTGCGCTGCACCACGTCCTCTCTCCGCCACACCATGTTGTCCCGCAGGTAATCAAATCCAAACTCCACATTGGTTCCATAGGTGATATCACACCCATAGGCCATCTGGCGCTCCCTGGGAGTTGACTCATGCTGAATGAGCCCCACCGATAAGCCTAAAAACTCATACACCGGCCCCATCCAGTAGCGGTCGCGTTTGGCCAGGTAATCGTTTACGGTAACAATGTGGACCCCTTTCCCCGTCAACGCATTGAGGTAGGCCGGCATGGTGGCCACCAGGGTCTTTCCTTCACCAGTCTGCATCTCGGCAATCTTCCCCTGATGCAATACCACCGCCCCGATAATCTGCACATCAAAATGGCGCATCCCGATGGTTCTCCGTGCTGCTTCCCGAACCACCGCAAACGCCTCCGGAAGGATATCATCAAGGCTTTCCCCCTGGCTCAACCGCTCTTTAAACTCCTGGGTTTTACCCCGCAACTCTGC
>JABUEZ010000065.1 GCA_013314795.1 Candidatus Profundicultor aquiphilus
GTGAGCTTGACCAGTTAAGAGAAACCCTCCGCCTTGATAAGGCGATACCCCTCTGGAATGAGGGAAGTCACGGGGGAGTGCCTGGTCGTGGGTAACCATTGTGGATGGGATCTTTATGTTCCAGGGTACAGTTGCGAGGAGCAATGCAAAAGAGTAATCCCTTGAAAATGACCCCCGTCCAGATTCAAAAGAAGGGTATTGAAGCACTAACGAAGGCCTTAGGACCTGTGGGAATGGCCCGTTTCCTTCGGCAATTTGACTTGGGAAGTGGTGACTATACCCGAGATTGGGAAGAATGGCTCAAAGACTTTACCGTGCATGGTGTGGTAGGAGAAATCGATTAGGTATTAGCTCAGGAAAAGGTCCAGCCTGGTGTGCATGGATTCTTTTCCACAGAGTCTTGTAGAGAATCTCCGGAAGAGACCAAATAGGTGGAAATAGGGTGGTAGGAGTAATTGGGTAGTAAAGGGGAAAGAGAGAAAGAAACTCAGCAGTTTTTTATTGCAGGGGATGTTTCCTCGGCTGGCCGTTATCGAAAGCTGGCCAAGAATACCCTTATCTTTGCCCTGGGTACCTTGGGGTCAAGGTCCATCGCCTTTTTCATGCTCCCTCTTTATACGAGGCTCCTAACTCAGAAAGACTATGGCATTCTTGATATCTTTCAGACTACAGTAAGCCTCCTTGTTCCTGTGCTTTCGCTTGAAATCGTGGAAGCAGTGTTCCGATTTTCCATGGATGAAGCAAAGGAGGGGGCAAAGAGAATCATTTCGACTGCGTTATTATTTACTTTTTTACTCCTTTTGGCCTCTTTTGGATTAATCCCTATTTTTGCCCGTTTGGAAATTTTCCAGATGTACCTTCCCTATTTCTATGCCATATGGTTTTTGACCGTTCTGCTTGGAGGAGTCAAACAGTACGTCCGGGCCCTGGGACAAGTGAAGATTTTTGCCTGGAGTGATATCCTCTATGTCCTTGTCTTTGCCGGATTTAATGTCATCTTCATGGTCCTTTTCCACATGGGCCTTCGGGGATACCTTCTCTCTTACGTCCTGGCTCAAATAGTTTCTTTTTTCTTTGTGGCCTCTGCTGGCAGGGTTTTTTCGAGGCTTTCCTTAAGGTCATTCGATCGGAGATTACTTCGGGATATGCTTGCTTATTCTCTTCCACTTATCCCCAATGCCCTCATGTGGTGGGTGATGAACGTTTCTGACCGCTACCTTATCCTTCACTTTCTGGGTCTAGAAGCAAATGGGCTTTATGCTGTAGCCTGCCGTTTCCCGGTGCTCCTCAGCGTGGTTACGGGGGTCTTTTTCCCTGCCTGGCAGATATCGGCAGTAGAGGAATTCAACGCGAAAGACCGGAATCAGTATTATGCCGAAATTTTTGCTCTGTGCTCGTCGGCACTTTTTATTCTCACAGGGGCTGTCTTGCTCTTTCTGCCGGAAGTTACCGGGCTTTTTGTGGCGCCGAATTTTCATGAGGCCTGGAAGTACGTTCCTTTTCTTCTCTTCGGGACGATTTTTCATGCCTTTGCAAGTTTCCTGGGGACAGTATATCTTGCTTCGAAGGATACCATAGGGGCTCTTTTCACGACTACGCTTGGAGGCTTAACGAACTTTCTGCTCAATCTTATTTTCATCCACTGGTGGGGTGTTCAGGGGGCTGCCTTCACCACGATGATTGGATTTTTGGTAATCTGGGGGGCCAGAGTTGCAGACACGAAGAAAATCTGCCCAGTTTGTTTTAATGCCTTGCGTCTATACTTTGCTCTTTGTCTGCTGGGAATCGAAGCCTTGGTGCTTTTTTGGCATGTTCCTACTGTTATCCGGTTTTTCATTTCTTTTGGTGTCTTTTTTGCTTTAATTGCTCTTGAGAGGCAAAATGTTGTTAGAGTCTTCTCTTCTGTTAACCAACTAACTTTTGTGGGTAAGAAGGTTGCAAAAAGCATTGGAAGAAAGGGGGTTATATAGCTTGATATTGAAAAACTTAGCGCAGTGGGCTATGGATAGATTCCTTGCCCTCGTGACAGACATAGAGGAGGGGAAAATACTCCTTTGTTACACTACTTATAGTGGGTCAAATACCATTGCTCTATACAAATTGGCTCCTGAAAGTGTACAAAAGCATTATAGATTAGTCCTGCACAAAATTTGGGGAGGAGATTTGGAAAACCTTTCGTTTCTGCAACGCCTAAAGTACTATGCTAAAATGAGAACAATGGTGTTTTCTTCGCAATGTGTGGTTACAACCCACGGACCATTTAGGTTTTTGAAAAAGAAGGGGTCTGTTGCTGTTGAAGCCTGGCATGGTTTTCCCCTTAAGGCGATGGGTTTTATGGAGGTAAATCCCAAAGGACGTGTATATGCTCACTGGGCGAAATGCGTTGATTTTATTCTTTCCTACTCAACTTTTTACAGTACCTTAATGAACGCCTGTATAGGATGTCGAACAAAGCAATATGTAGTTACCGGCATGCCACGAAACGACTTCCTCTTTAAAAGTAGGGGCAAAGAACTTCTTGAAAAACTGGCGAGAAGGGATTTAAAAGATTGCAAGATTGCCTTTTACTTACCGACTTTCAGGGAGCATAAAGTCTCAAACGATGTGGATGTGGAAGGAGAAAAACTTTCGCAAAATATCTTCAGGTTGCAAGATTTTTCTTGGAAAGCGTTGGTTGATTTCTTGGAAAAGCATAGAATTCAGCTTGTTTTCAAGCCACATCCATTTGAGGCACAGATTTTGAAAAACCTTCCAATTCCCTCGCAGATTTTGCTTCTTACTGAAGAAATGCTAGAAGAAGAAAAGATCGATCTGTATGAACTCCTGAACTCGGCCGATGTGCTTATAACGGATTACTCTTCGGTTTATTTTGACTACTTGCTCTTGGATAGGCCTATCATATTTATCCCAACGGATCTTACGCTTTACAAAAAGCGGAGGGGGTTACTTCTGGAACCCTATGATTTTTGGACACCTGGACCGAAGGTTTATTCCTATCAGGATTTGGAAAAAGAGATTTTGGAGGTTTTGGATGGTAGGGATAATTATAAGGACCAGCGCAAGATAGTGAGAAACATTGTTCACCTTTATCAGGATGGGCAATCAACCGAGAGGGTTTGGTCTTTTCTCACTGAAATATTGGAGAAATAAGGAGGTGGGCACCCTATGAAAGCAATTATTCTAATGGCGGGGGTCGGGAGTAGGCTTGGTAGAAGCTTACCCAAGTGTTTGCTGGAATTACCAAATGGAGAAACTATTCTTGGCAGACAAACTCGGCTTCTTAAGCCCTATTGTAGTGAGATTATTGGAGTGGTTGGGTTTAAAAAAGAAATAATAATGGAAATGTACCCAAAAATTTTGTACGTCTATAACCCTTCTTTCATCCAGACCAACACCGCCAAGAGTCTCCTTGTGGCCATGGAAAGCGTTGCTGCAGATGATATTCTCTGGTTAAATGGCGATGTTGTTTTCACTGAAATTGCCCTTCAGAAATTGTTAAAAACTCCTGGTAATGCTATTGGTGTTGAATTTCGGACGGTAGGGGAGGAGGAGATCAAATTCACTTTAGATTCTGAGGGATACGTTCGAGAGATATCGAAGACCGTTAAGGGCGGGTTAGGCGAGGCAATAGGAATAAACAAGGTTGATAGAGAAACTTTTGAGGGGTTTAAAATGGCTTTAGAAAAGTGTGATAACAGCGATTATTTTGAAAGGGCTATAGAGCTTTGTGCAAGAAATGGTCTAAGATTTAAGGCGGTAGATATTGGCCAGGAGCAGTGCGTTGAAGTCGACTTCATCGAGGATCTTGATCGTGCCTGGAGGATTGTTGGGGATAATTGTAATTCTACTGGTGATTCATGCTGAGGAGGGAGTGTAGTCTCTAATGATTTTCCATAAGCTTTCCTGGCGAATAGCTCTGCTGCAAAAGGCTGTTCTTCTCGGGAGAATGGCTGATTGGAGGGGCATTCTAAAAGACATCTGTTCCTTCCACAAAAAATCCAGAAGGTCTACATCGTCCGTCCCCATCCCGGTTCTCCTTGATGAAGAAAATGGCTTTGGTCTTTACCAGGTTGCTGACAGGAAGGTGTATTTTCTCCTCTCTTTTCATCCTTCTCTTTTGGGAGACATGTATCATGAAATCTTCATCCAAAAGGTATACGAATGGGGACCATGTGCCATTAGCCCCGGTGACTGGGTCATTGATGCCGGAGCCTGTGAAGGGTTCTTTTCTCTTTATGCCCTGGAAAAAAGGGCCAATGTCCTCGCTTTTGAACCCATTCCAGAAATTGCTCAGGCTCTGGAAAAGACCCTTGCAGAATTCATTGCTCAAGGAAGGGCAAAGGTCTTCCCTATGGGGTTGGGCAAAGAGCGAGAGGAGAAAACCATGTTTGTCCTTAAAGATTGGGTAGCAGGTAGTGCTTTTTCAGTAGAGAAAATGAATTTTCATGGCCATGATTTTGCTTCGTCTCAAAAACAAACTCTTCAAATCACTTCCCTTGATGCGCTTTTTTCAAGCAGTTCTTTACCTCCTATTTCTTTCATCAAAGCCGATGTCGAAGGCTATGAACGCGAACTCCCTCTTGGGGCAAAGGAAACCATCTGCCGTTACCATCCCAAATTATCCATCTGTACCTACCACCTTCCCGATGACTGGCGGGTGATTCCAGGGATTATTGTTTGCCTTTGTCGTTTTCCCTCTTGTCATTGCGAGCCGCAAAGTGGCGAAGCAATCTCAAAAGATTATCAGATTTCCCTGGAAAACGACGAATTAACCCTTGGAATGACAAAACAAAGGGGTCATTCCGAAGAACAAAGCGATGAAGGAATCTCGCAGGTACGTTTCAAGAGAGAGTACAAACTAAAGTTCAGCGGACTTTTTGACCATGTGTATGGGTGGTGAAGGCATGAAAGTTGCAATTTTAATGCCGACTTTTAACGATGCATCGTGTATTGCTTCTGCAATCGAAAGCGTTATTAAGCGGAGTTATTCTGACTGGGAACTTCTTATATTTGACGATGCTTCGGAAGATGATACAAAAAGTGTGGTCCTTCGCTTTGAGAAAGACCCAAGAATTCGATACTTTAGGGGTGAGTGTAATCAAGATCAGCTAAATGCGCTTTACCAGCTCATTCCGTATGTAACGGGTGAGGTGGTGACACTTCTGCACTCTGATAATATGTTTAGGGATGAAAACGTGCTTGAGAGAATCATCAAGTATTTTAAGAATGATGAAAATCTGGAAGGAGTTTACGCAGATCTTCTATTGGTAGATAATGTTGGGAACTTTAAAGGTTTTTTAAAAAGTTCGAGTTTCCTGGGCGAAAAAACTATTATGAGCGCTTTTTTAGCGCTAGGGGCCAATCTCGTTAACGACGTTTTTTGCGTGCGAAAAAAAACTTTCTTGAATCATGTTGTAAAAAACTACGTTTTGTGGAATACGTTTTATTGGCTCAAGTTTGAAAATAGGGGGTTAGGAGTTCTTAATCTTCTGAAAGTCGAGCCCTGGTACCAGTACAGGATTGGTGACAACTATTTGACAATGCCTCGTGAGACAAGGCGAGCCTTTGTTCTTAGTGGGTGTTACAGAACCTTAGTAGAATTGAGTCGTTATTACTGCGTTAATTGGAATTTCTCCTTTGTACACCGTTTACCTAAGGTTCGTGGGCTAATGCCGAAGTTTCCTGGCGCTTTTATTGTGCGTGTTAGTGACTCACTGAAAGCTTTGTTCTCGGCAATGGAGAGGAATTCTCTTTTGTTGAGGAGATTGTTAGCTTCTTATAAGATAACGAATTCTACACTTCGCAGACTTTTTGAGGGACCCATTGAGTATATGATTTGCGTGAGGCACAATAAAACAATAGCTGATGTAAAATCTGTAGATTTAGAAAACCAAGAAGTTTTATTTGGGAAAGATGCAAGGCTTTATTACGAAAGAGTGCTTTCAGAAGGTGCTATTATCCCGCCGCTTTACCGTTTCCTGCTAACGAGCACAAAAGAGATACGCGCCGTGCGTGTTAGTGGCTTAGAGGATGTTAAATCTATGAGAAATGTCTTGAGGTTTCTTAACCTACCCTTGCCAATCCTTGTAGGAAATGAAGAGAATGAACCCGAGAGTCTTTTGAGAGGTTTTCAGAGGCGATTTTTATGGGAATAAAATCAGGATGTGTTTTAAAGCGAGTCCTGGTTACTGTTTTCTTTCCAAAGCATGTGGGAGGACTTCAAACCCACTTTGATCTTCTTATTCAAAACCTGCCAAGCACTGGGTTGGAAGTTGTTCCCTTGCAACGGAACGGTGTCCGCTTAAACTTTGGAAGAAAGGCCTTGTATGCCATTCGATCTGGACTCAGCCGTGAGCGAGCTACTGCCCAATGGATTAGTCAGCAAATACCTGCCTTTTCTGGCTTACTTCACAGAGCTATTTTGGAAAAAAGGGTGGAACTTTTGCACTGTCATGACGTTTTTTCGGCTTATTGTGTACAGGATGTGAACTTGCCATTGGTTCTGACCATACATGGCCCCTTGCATCTTGAATATAAAATGCTGGGATGGAAAAACGGGAAAGCCTTGCAGTGGGTTTATTCAGTGGAAAAGTCCTCGTATGAACGTGCTGATGAAATCGTCACCGTCGATAGTGGGTTGAAAGACTATGTTGTTCGCGAATTTGGCATAGATCCTGAAAAAATTCATATAGTGAGAAACGCCGTTGATGTTGAAAAGGTGCTTTCTCTTTCGCAAAAGAGTTGTGGCCTCTGTGGGGAAATGAAGGCACCCTTTGCTTTAGTCCCGCGAAGACTTGTTCCTAAAAACGGTGTTGCGGTTGCTGTGAATGCTATGCGTTTTCTGAAAGAACAACCTTTTAAGTTAGTTATCGCTGGTGACGGTCCCGAGAGAAACAGGATAATTTCCTTGCTAAGAAAGTATGACTTGGAGGGCAAAGTAGTCCTTCTCGGAGAGGTTCCAAATGAGGAGGTTCTTTCCCTTATGAGACAGTCATTTGCAGTTGTCGTTCCTTCAGTCCCAAGTGAGGGGGTTATTGAAGCTACGTCTTTAGCTGCGTTGGAAGCCATGGCACTTGGTAAGGTTGTTGTAGCATCGAATATTGGTGGTCTACGTGAATTGATCGATGATAGTATCGATGGCTTCTTGTTTGAGGCGGGAAACGAAAATTATTTAGCCAATATTTTAACAAAAGTTTTTGAGGACGAGCAATTGAGGAATTACATTGGCTCCAATGCCCAAAGAAAGGTTTTGGCAGATTATGTGACGCAGGCGTGGTTACATAAAATCTTAGAAGTTTATAGAGAGGCTTATGAGCGATTTGATAGATAGTCACTTAACCGTTACTACAAAGGTTCATCTTGCTTTTTTCCTCCCCCACCTCCATATGGGGGGAGCAGAGAGGGTTACTGTTGCCCTTATTAAAGGTCTTGTAGCCAGGGGTTCTCAAGTTGACCTTGTCCTGGTAAATCGGGGTATGGGGGCGTATGAAGAGGAAATTCCCAGGGAATGTCGCATCGTTAATCTTGGGGCGAGGAGGGCATTGACTTCCATTCTTGCTCTTGTCCGATATCTGAGGTCGCAGTCCCCAGAAGTTTTAATTACTGCTGGGGTTCATTTTAATATCGTCGTCTTTTTGGTAAATATTTTCTCGTTCCGTTTTCGACCCATATTCATAGTGGAGCATAGTGTTTTTCCCTTGCCAATGCGTACGTTGAGAGAAAGACGATGAGCAAGTTTTTTCCTCGTCTCATGCGCCTTCTTTACCCCAAAGCTTCCTGCATCATCGGGGTTTCTCGGGGAGTGGTTGATGACCTCAAGAAAGTCCTTCGCCTTGATTCCCCCAAATTCCGGGTGATTTATAATCCCATTGTGGATGAAGACCTCCTCAGGAAAGCCGAAGAACCAGTAGACCATCCCTTTTTCGGAGAAGGGAAACCACCGGTAATTCTGGCCGTGGGAAGGCTCCATGTTTCGAAAGACTTTCCCACTCTCCTTCGGGCCTTTACCCTGGTGCGAAAGGAAATGGATGCCTGCCTCCTTATCCTTGGAGAAGGGGAAAAGCGCAAGGAACTCGAAACTTTGGCCAGAGAATTGGGTATTGAAAAAGACCTCGACATGCCTGGTTTTGTGAAAAACCCTTATAAGTATATGAAGCATGCTTCAGTCTTTGTCCTCTCTTCTCAGTGGGAAGGTTTTGGTAATGTCCTTGTCGAAGCCCTGGCCTGTGGATGTCCTGTGGTATCCACAGACTGCCCCTCAGGACCAGCAGAAATCCTGGACAATGGAAAATACGGGCTTCTTGTTCCCCCCAAAAATCCAGAGAAACTCGCTGAGGCTATCCTCAGGGTCCTCAAGGACCAGACCCTTGCCGAAGAACTCAGGAAGAGAGACCATAGCAGGGCTCAGGATTTTACGGTGGAAAAAGCGGTGGAGGAGTATGCGAGGGTGGTAAAAGCGTGCAGGGATGGTGCCGGATAATGGGCACTTAGAAGGGTCATTGTCGCAAGTCTTAAGCGGGAGCTGGATGTAGATTAGATTCCCGATCAATACATTCATGGGTGATGGCTGTAGGGGCTGTTTTTTCTCTCGTCATCATATTATTTTCACGACCAATCATTGCTTCGGTGTATTCATTGAACAAAGCAACAAAGGGATATGAGAAAAAGAGAGATTGCTTCACCATACGAAAAGACAAGGTTCGCAATGACAGAAAAGGGGACGGAAAAGACGAGGTTTGCAATGATGTCTAAGAGGTCATCGCGAGGGCAAAGCCCGAAGCGACCTTGAGGGGATTGCTTCAGAGAAGAAAAGACGAGTTCTGAAACGATCGATCCTTACCGAGTCATCGTATATCATTTCCATGGTCAATTATTCCTTTAACGTGTTCATTTACGGGTCAGACATGAAAGGAGGGCAAAACAAGGACATTTTCTCCTCGTGAGGACTTTCTTACCCTGTCATCGCAAAACACGAAGCAACGACATGATCTCAAAACCAAAAGGATTGCTGGGATTGCTTCGCCAGACGAACATACAAGGTTCGCAATGACCCCAAGAGGTCATCGCAAGGAGCGAAGCGACGCGGTGATCTCGTGTCCGAAATCTTTTATCAGGTATCCAGAAGTATGAGGGGAAACAGTATCTAGATGCCGGCTTAAAGATTACCGGCATGACGCAAGTGTGGGTGTCATTCTTACAAGCCTTGAGCGGGAATCCGAAGCCTGGATCCCGGCTTAAGGATTGCCGGGATGACGTTGAGGGAGGATCGCCAGGATGACAGTTTTGGGGGTTTGCTGGGATAACGGTCGTGGAGGGTTGCTGGGGTAACGTTTGTGGGGATGTACGAGGATGACTTTTTCTGTGGATGTGCCAGGGTGACAGTTTTGGGTTCCGGTTGAACTACGTGTTGGGCTGACAAAAGTGGACGTCATTCGTGAGTGTTTTTACCGGGAGTTTAGGTTCCATCAGGGTGGATAAAAAATATTTGGGGTAATGATAGTTGAGGGGGATATGTTGTTGAGTTATATGCTGATGTAGCGGGGACGAATATCGGGATGGTTCCAAAGGGTGGGTTGGTGATAGAGACGTTCACGGGTTGGGGCTTTGGGAGGGTCTGTGGGATTTTTGGGGTGAGTTGAGCGTAAAGGTTGGCAGGTGGTTGGTAGACGAAGAAGTCGGGTTAATCGTTATCCGGCTTGTGGAACCACCAGGTGAAAAAGGCTTCGGCGATTTTGAGGACAGTTCCT
>JABUEZ010000066.1 GCA_013314795.1 Candidatus Profundicultor aquiphilus
CCTCGCAAAACTTGCCAGGGAGGTCAGGCAATGGCGAAACAAGCTCAGACGACCGCTAATCCACCGTTGACCCCTGAGGAGATGATGGCTCTCCTGCAGGAGGCTGGCTTTGAGCTTCCCGGAGAGAAGAAGGAAACGCAGGCGGAAATGCTGGTGAAGCTGGCGCTGGAGAAGGTGCAGTTGTGGCACGCTCCGGATGGCACAGAGTATGCCACCGTTCCGGTAGGTGAGCACCTGGAGAACTGGCCGCTTTCTGGGAAGGCCTTCCGGGAGTTTCTCGCTTATCTCTTTTTCCAGAAGAACAGAAAGCCACCCGGGGCACAAGCTCTCCAGGATGCGCTTTCGCTCCTTTCGGCAAAAGCTCGTTTTGAGAGCGAAGCACGGAGCGTGTTCCTGCGGATTGCCGGTGATGGCAACAGGATTTACGTCGACCTCGGCGATGAGGATTGGAGCGTGCTGGAAATTACCGCAAAAGGCTTCCAGCTTTCCCTGCGCCCTCCGGTCTTGTTCCGCAGGAGCAAAGGGATGCTTACGCTTCCGTATCCGGATGAAACTGGTGACATCAACACCCTGCGGGAATTCCTGCAGCTTGAGGATGAGGAAGCGTGGGTGCTCATCGTCTCCTGGCTGGTGACGAGCTTGCGCCCCCGAGGGCCGTATCCGATCCTTGTGCTCCACGGAGAACAGGGAAGCGGAAAGAGCACCCTGGCCAGGATTCTGCGCTCTCTGGTGGATCCGAACACCTGCCCCCTGCGCTCCACTCCCCGGGAGGAAAGAGACCTGGTGATTGCCGGGAGAAATGGTTGGGTGCTCGCCTTTGATAATCTCTCCGGGATTCCGCTTTGGCTTTCAGATGCGCTCTGCCGGATTTCCACCGGTGGCGGCTTCTCCACCCGGAGGCTCTATACAAATGATGAGGAGGAGCTTTTCTCGGAAGAGCGCCCCATCGTGTGCAACGGTATCGATGAAGTGTCGGAGCGCCACGACTTCCTGGATCGCTCTCTCATTGTTACGCTTCCACCAATTCCACCGGAAAAGCGCCGGGATGAGACTACCCTTTGGGGGAAGTTCGAGAGCATCCGCCCCCGGATCTTTGCCGGCCTCCTCCAGGCAGTTTCCGCTGGCCTGCGCAACTGGGATGAGGTGCGACTCTCCAATCCTCCCCGGATGGCCGATTTCGCTCGCTGGATTTGCGCTTGCGAGGAGGCTTTGCCGTGGAAAGCAGGAACGTTCCTCCGAGCTTACGCTGAAAATCGAGATTCAGCGATCCAGCAGGTGGCCGAGCTCGATCCGCTCATCGTGGCACTGGAAAAGCTCCTCAGCGACTCCGGTGATGCCTGGGAGGGAACAGCCACGCAGCTTCTGATGGAGCTATCCGCTCAGGTGAGCGAATCGGTGAAGCGTTCCAAATTGTGGCCATCGACAGAGAAGCTTTTAGGAAAGCGGCTCAATTGCTCGGCCTCCTTCCTGCGTCACCTGGGAATCACGATCAGTGCTTTCCGGACCGGAAGGAAACGCATCCTTAGAATAAGTAAGGATGGAAATGTCACTAATGTCACTAACGTCACAAGCCAGGATTTAAGCGGATTTGAGGCTGTGACATTAACGCAGGCGAAACGTCACGCAAACGTCACAGAAACGTCACCGCTGAAAGGCGCTTCGCAAGCGGATGGTGACACGTGTGACGTTTATGACAAGAAAAATCCTACCCCTTCTAATAGGCTGGAGGAGGAGTTCTGATGGATGAGGCTATCGGTGTTCTCCGAACTCTGAAACGCCGTGGGTGCAATATAAGACGAGAGGGCCAGAAGCTTTTTGTTGCTGGCCCGCTCACCGATGAACTGCGGATGCTCATCCGGGCACACAAGAAGGAAATCCTGGAAATCCTCGCTTCCGGGGTGCCTTCCTTCTGCCCCGGATGTGGAAAGCGCACCCTCCACGTGAGGAAGGATGATGAGGAAGCGAAGCCAGGAAAATATTCCATCCACACCTGCGTGGAGTGTGGCTTTAGCCACTACATGAAGCCGCTCATCACCCGGGTGCTGGAGGCCTTCCCGGGGAGTGCGGCAGTGTATTACGAGAAAGCAAGCGAAGAAGAGGGGATCGAAAGCAACGGCGAAGAGTGAACTCTACCCGGGCAGGCCAACACCCCCACCCCCCGGCATCCCTCCCGGGGGGCCTGCCCGAACTGTGGGGACTCCAAGGCGAGAATACTGGAAAGGACTGGTGATGATTGTGAGCCATGGACCAAAGCTGAGCAGGAAAAAGGAACTGGCGGTGGCGGCACTCCTCCAGTCGGCCACCATCAAGGAAGCGGCCGAAAAGGTGGGGATTGCTGAAATCACCTTATGGCGGTGGCTGAAAGAGGAAGAGGAATTCCGCAATGCTTTCCGGGAGGCCAAACGAGAAGCCGTTTCCCTGGCCATCTCCCGGGTCCAGCAGATCTGCGGGGAGGCGGTGGAAACTCTGCGGGAGATCATGCTTACCGGCCAGGCAGAATCACCCCGGGTGCAGGCGGCCAGAGCAATCCTGGAACTGGCCCTGAAGGCCCTGGAGATTGAGGAGATGGAAAAGCGACTTGAGGAACTGGAAAAAGTGGTGTTCGAGAAAGGAGCGTGAGACCATGGGAAAAGACCTTAAAAAGAGGGTGGATGAAGTATCCAAAGTTGTGGGTGCAGAAAAAAAAGAGAAGCGCCATATTTTCATCATCCAGCCAGATTTCAAAGGGAACTACGTGCTCACCCACGAGGGGAAGGAGTATACCTTTCCCACCATAGAGGAAGCCCAGCAGTTTGCCATGGAGCACAATCCCAAGCGCATCTTGACCATCAGCGTGCTGGAGGACAAAAAGCCAGACGAATCTGACCTTTCCTGACCTTAAAAATGCGGAAGCTCAAAGAACGAATCGAGGCCCTGGAGAGGAAACTGGGCACTGGTGCGCCAAAGCTTTCCTTATGTGCTGTGCGGAAAGAGGGAAGCCAGTTTGTGGCGGAACTCGACGGGGAAAGGCATGTTTTCCAGGATAAGGAAGAATTGGATCGCTTTCTGGAGAAGCACGGAATAAACTTCTGCCTCATCCTTGAGGACGACGTTCCGGATTTCGATCCAGGGAAGCAGGCCCCCGAGTAATCCGGGGGCCTTTTTGCACTCAATCGCTAACAGGCTCCGAAGAAATTCTCCACAATCCCTGGGGTGATGGGCAACATACACAATCCCCGGGATGCCTTCTTGATTTCCTGCAGTTTCTCCTCGCTCAGGAACTGTGCGGCTCTCTGGAACACTCCCTTGAACAGCTTCCGCTTCTGCTTTTTCAGGATTTCCGGGTAGTGGGAGAACACCACTCCCAGGGTAACGACTTTCTTCCGCTCTTTCTCTGGCAGATCGGGACGAACAAAGAGGAGATTCTCGTGCCCCCGGGAACAGTAAAGGCACCCCCAAAGCGATTTCATCTTAAACTCCATTACTCGGAAATCTTCGAGCTTCTCCTCATCGATAAACTCCGCAATTTCCCGAAATCCTCTCTGCACTTTGCTAAGACCCGCCATTACGATCCTCCCCCTTTCCATTGATTTTCAAAAACTCCCTCAAAGCACTTTCTGGCACCCGCCACAATCTTCCTATCTTCACCGCTTTGAGCTTCTTCTCCCGGATCCACTTCCTTATCACATACTCCGTTACCTTCAGTTTCTGCGCTACTTCTTCCACCGTGTAGAACTCTTCCACCACATCACCTCCCTAAAGGGCCACTCGAAGGTGGCCCGTCCTCACTCCAGCAGGCGCTCCAGGGATTTCTCTGCTTCCTCACCCCGGATTTTCTTCACCGTGCTTTCCACTTCCAGCACCCGGGAAGAGACCGCTTTGAGGAGCTTTATAATCCACTCCGGAGTGAGCGTTCGCAAAAGCTTTTCCTCTTCGGCGTTGAGGAAGCGCTTCAGCAAATCCGCTTCTCCCTCTTTTTTCTCCTCTTCCACCCTCTTCACCTTGGAGCGTTCTTCTTCCACTTTCACCCGGATGGCGGAAAGGTGCCGGCAAACTTGCCCGTTCACTCCGGCTTTGCAGGTGCAGGTTCCTTTTTCCGGGTCCACAATGTAGGCCTCTTCCATCTTGGGATGGCGGACCGACCAGCGCCCGCCATCCAGCCTTTTAATCTCATACGAGGAAAGCACTTCCTGCACCTTCTCCTGAGGTGTCACGGCTTCCACCCCCTCACCACCCGGACGGTGAACTTCTCTGCCCATACTGAGTAGAGCTTTTTCTGCGAAGGGGAGTAGAAGTAATCCCCCACCCGTTGCACGTCCAGAGGGAGAAAATCGGTGGGAAGCAATCCTTCGTTCTCGCTTGTAATCTCTCCCTTCTGGTGGAGTTCTTCCACCAGGCCCTTGGTAAGCTCCTCAATGAACATCTCATCCATTCCCAGGAGAAAAAACTCTTTTTCTTTCTCCAGAAGCTCTTTCAGGAACTCATCCATCGCACTCACCCCCAGAAAAAAGCCCCCTGAGGGACATCCCTCAGGGGAGAAGGAGCATCATGAACTCTTCTTGCTCTCCGGGAGTGAGCTTCAGGCCCTGGCGAATCTTGGCCATCAGCTCCTGCGCCCGCTTATACTTGGGTGCCTCTTCCTTCCACCAGCACTCCACCGCTTCCTCTTGGGCCTTGCAGGCTTCCGCCCAGGTGAACCCTTTGACCATTTTTGAAACCCCCTTTCAAGGTGCTCTTGTTGCTCTCCAAGTATAAGAATAACACATATTAATCTAAATGTCAATAGATTAACACAAATTTTTCTAAAAATTTTTTGAAATTTTTTTGAACGCCCTGGAGTGGTATAATCATGATGGTGCCGCACGACCCCCTCTTGTTGCTCTCCACTTCAAGGGGATCCTTTGGCCAGTGCGGCACCATCTTTTTTTGGAGCGCCCTCAGAGTGGAAAAAATGGAGAAAGACCTTCGGGGATGCTTGCGATTTACTACCCAGGGAAGCCACCCCGGGGGGAGGGGGTATGCCCCCCTTTGCACCCCTTCCCGGGTATGTGGGGACCCCAGGACGTGGAAAATGACCTTCTGAGAGGCACTGGAGGCTAACCGGATAAAAAGAGAGGCCCAGGAACTTCCTGGGCCTCTAATAAAAGGTCAATAAGCCAATAAGCGCTCTATCTTATCAATCACGGAGCTTGCCAGATTACATTCTTATTTTCGTCTCCTAATGTTATCTGCGGAAAACCTTTGTCGCTCACACCCAAACGAAGCCGAGGGGTTTGATGAGAATCACTCAGCACTAACCCTGGTCCAACTATATCATCCACAGCAAAGAGAGCTCGGATGTTCTCTTTTTCGTCTCTCATCCACAGCATTGGCATGTCTTTCCATAGACCTAAGCTAAGCCGGGGATCTCCTTCTGCGTCGAACATCTTCAATTCACTAATTCCCAAAAGAACGCAAGTCTTCTCTTTTTCGTCAAGCATTATCAGACTTGGCCAGCCTTTAGCGCTCATACCTAAGCCAATCCGGGTTCTTTCCTCTTCATCTAAGATCGTCAACATTGGTATGTTCTCTGCTACACCCAGAGTAATACGAGGTCTCCCTTCTTCGTCTACCACCACAAAAGTCCTGGCTTGTATCATTTCAGCCACGTCTCGGGCTACCAGTCCTTGAGGGGGAAACATTACTGTGGCCAGCCATACACCTACACATACTCCCAAAGTAATCATCAACCACCGGATCATTTTTTGGTTTTGCCTTACTTCCCTTTCCAATCTTTCAAGCCTTTCCTCGTTTGTCACTTTTCCTCCCTCCCCTTTTTTAGTCACTCTCTTCTTCGGCCTGCAAGAAGCAGGTCACATCAACAACCACCGATCGCCAACCTTTTCAAACAAGATTAATTCGTGACTGTAAAAAGAAGTGCCGTATGAATTACCGTAAGTGTCCATGATGGTCGTGGTCATGTCGAAATACATCTCGATTATGTTGGCGCTTATATATCTATGGTCCCGAAAATTATAGACATCATACTTAGTATAAAATAGGGAGTAATCTTGAGAGAGCTCCCAAAGATTATTAGCGTACTTAAACGTAGCTCCTCCCGGCTTACAATAACTCAACGCTTGGGGGAAATTCTCATTGCTCAGCGCAACGTAGAATCCTTTTAACAGATTTTCGCAAACATAAAAATCTCCCCCGGCAGGACTATAAGGAGATGTGGGGGTAGTAACAGAAGTGCACCCAGAGACCAAGAAAATGATAACAAGGCTAATCGAGGAAACTAAGACAAGCAATCTTTTCATCCCGATCCCTCCTTTAACTTGATACTTTATGCCATTATACCTAACGTTGGCTTCGTGGAAGAAACGGCTTGACCTCAATTTTTGAGAATATCTTGTTACGAAAACTTCCCAGGCTCACAGTAAACCCAGCACTTGCAATTTTCTCTTCTCAGAGGCACTACAAGGCCGGCAAAACTACCCGGGAATAGGAACATACCACCCCGCATTTTTGGAGCGCTCTGCGAGGCTCTGAGAAGGGATTGAGTTTATCTCCAGAACGCCATGAGTGCCACAAAAATTTCAAACAGGAGTTCTGTCCTTACTACAGCTTTTCTACAGCTTTTTTACAGCTACGCCAGAAAAATTTGAAAAACTCCAAAAATAAAAATCCAGATTTTAAGCACCTTCCAGGCACTCGATAGCACCCGAAAATACCTATGCTTACGACTTTTAATCCGGGTGTCGAAGGTTCGACTCCTTCACGGCTCACCAGATTTTGGAGCTCTCTAATGATTTCTCCCTTCCAAGTTGTCGATTTCGTCAATTCCAAAGCGGTATAAGAACTTGTGCTGCGCCCTGGATAAACACAAAGATTTGACTTCTTCCCCTCACCGGATGATAATAACCTGTAGGGAGGGATGCTCTTTGAAAATGTTCATTTTTGCCTTGATACTTGGGTTAGGATTTATTCTTGTGTTCCCTGCGACTTCGCTTCCAGAAATTTCCCGAGACGAAGTTATCGAAGAAGCCACCCGCTTAACTGGTCTATCTAAGGATATCATGGAGCTCCTTTATGAAGAAGCCCCTTCCCTTTTTGTGAATGTGGAACAGACAGCGTTCAAGATTAAGATACTTCACCTTTTTGCCAGTGCTCGGGATGAAGAAGCGATCCTGGAACTCTTCAACCGTTTCGTTGATGAGTTACGTCCCGCATTTTTGCCGGAAGCCTTCAATACGTTTATTACCGCAGTCAAAGCATACAAAACCAGCTTAGAAGTCATCCGGGATTATGTGCTTATCCCTGCACTTGATGAGTCGATTTACCAGAGTTATCGCGCCTCGCGTCTTATTGACTGGAAGCAAGGGGATACGAGTGCCGAGTCGATAAGTACATCCTTTGAAGTGGCTACTACAAGGTGGGGTAGTGGATACTACGTGGTTCGAGATAAAATGTACCGGGAACTCCTTCGGGGCAAAGGTTACAACGAAAATCTTCTGGGGGCAAAAATGGTCAAACATCTCCGTTCCCAAATCGACCAGTTCTGGATGGATGCCCTGGAACTCCGTTTCCAGCAGGAAATTTTGAGCCAGAACGAAGATGCCATCACCACAGCCATCTGGCGGAAAGTGGCAGAAGACCTTGTACGTCTTCGTGAGGAAGCCCTGCGGAGAATGGCGACGCCGACCCCAATTTCTGCTACTCCTCCTTCGGTTCCGGCTTCTTCATCCGTTTCGAAAAAGGCAGAAACGACAGAAGATATTCTCTCGGCATTTCGGTCACTCTATCCGGAATATCTCAGATGGTACTACAGAAGCACTCCGTCCTCGCGGGTAGAGGTTATTGCCAACGCTGAAGACCTGGGAGGAGATCGCTACCGCCTGGCCTACCGGTTATGGCAAACCATTCAGGATGGACCGCGAAAAGGAGAGGAAGTGGTGGCGGTCTCTTTTGAAGCCATCCGCACCATGGGAGAACTCAAGGCAAGCCTTGAAAGCATGAGGGAAAGCTTGCAGCAAAAAGAGTCAGAATAAGTTTTGTAATCCTTGCGATGGAATGAAAACCCATCCAATCACTTTGAGTTTCTGGTTATTTTCCGGCGATGCAACTTGAACTCAAATCCCCTTCCTAAAGAGGGAAAACTCAGGAAGTATTTCGTGCTTTTCTCATGCTTGAGGTGAATGACTCTGCCCACAGAACCCACCATCCGGGAAGAGCAAACTTAAAGCCTTACGGTCTCGGAGGGAAGGAGACAAAAAAACTGGTGCGCCCGGCGGGAGTCGAACCCTCAACCTGCGGTTTAGGAGACCGCTGCTCTATCCTTTGAGCTACGGGCGCATCTATATCCATTTTAAATCAGCCTTTTCATTTTATCAACAATTTCCTCCAGGGAAGGGACCCCAGGGAACCACTCCCGGTTGGTAAGATCCATGGCGATGCGCTGGTAGAGGAAACTGATGAGATCAAGGAGTGAAGAAGGTAAAGGCGGAGGCACACTCTTTACCAGACCTTTCCAGCCGGTGGAACGCTCAGTCTTGGCCTTCTTGACTTCTTCATACCAGGAGGTTTTCCGATAAAATGAGCGAGCTACTTCCTTGCTGACCTCGAAACCCTGGTAGGTGAAACGACATTCATCAGGGGTGCCGAGAACATCAACAAGAACCAGGTTTCGGTTGCCATCCATAGCCAGTTCAATTTTGCCGTCTTCGTTTGTTAAACCAATTCGCTGCACTTCCCGAGCGATAAAATTCCCCACGTTACGGAGCAGGTCCTTAATTTGTGCTGCCTCTTCGGAGGAAATGATGCCAAATTGGAGAACCTCACCCCAGGTAAGGTAGCGGTCCTGTTCCTCAAGTTTGGTCGAAACATCGAGAATTGGCGAAGAAAGAGGTTTTCCAGCCTCAGGCATTTCTTCCAGGCCGTATTCGGCAAGGGTGATTTTCCCTTCCCGCAGGCGTCGAAGAAAACTTGATTCCTCCGGAAGCGCGTGACGATAAATGAATTCAAAGGGAAGAAGAAAATTGCCCCGGACGTCCTGGTAGAGGCCATAGTCGTAATAACCCTGAATCTGAGAGGGGACGATCACCCGAAATAACTGCACTACCATTACCGAAGATGGTGATTTCAGTTCGGAAAGCCTTTTTATTTTCCCCTCTTCTTCGAGACCCAGATAATGGGTTTTCATTCCCATTTTTTCAAGTTTTTCAAAAAAGTGCGCTCCAATGAGACACAGCGATTCCCCTTTGTGGGGAATATGGTCGGGCATTTCCCCCCAGTCAAAGACGGAATAGCGGTCTGAAAAAAGGAATTTCCCTTTTCCTGCTACGTCCTCCAGGGGCGATGCAAGAACGATAAGGTCCTTTACACTACCCATCTGTCAACCTCCTTTCCTCACTATTGTAGCTGAAGGAACAAATTTGTGTACACGAATTCTCACCGGGCTCATAAAAATTTTTCACTTTTGCATATTTAACAAAATAAGCGTAATTCCACAAAAAATTGGAGAGTTGTTAATTTACCAAGCTTGAGGAAGCAGCTCTGGTAGACGGCTGTGGAAGGTTGGGGGCGTTTATCCGGATCGCCATGCCCCTGGTTGCACCGGGCCTGGTAGCCACTGCCCTTTTCTGCTTCATGTTTTCCTGGAATGAATTCCTCTTCGCTCTGATTCTGGGGCGTTCTAAGGTGGTCC